>NZ_JASPJT010000014.1:0-38356 GCF_030232425.1 Corynebacterium sp. MSK019
AACCTCGGCATCCAAAAAGGCTGGATCAAATAACCGCAACACGCCCGGAAAAGACACACTTTTCTTTACTTAACCCCAAACCTGGGAGTGCCACCCCAACAAAGAAAAGCGCGTCCCGTGCATCGCTGCGGCGGGACGCGCTTTTTTAATTAGCTGGGAGGCTAGAAGGTGTGCTCGTTCTTGGCGCCCCGGCAAACGGTCGGCGCAAAATAATTTGGGCGAGCCCCGAAACGAGCCTCCTGTACTCCGCCTTCCCGGCGGTGTGCCCTCAGAATACGTCCGCGTCAAAGCGACCGTCAATAGTTCTTTTTAAAGAAAACCCCAACGGGGGCAATGCGCGCATTTTCCCTGCTAGAACCCTATGGCAAGTGCCACGGCACAGACAGCGCACGTTATCTCAATGACTGCACCAAACACGTCGCCGTTGACTCCGCCAAACCTCTTCACGCAATGCCGCGTCAGCAGCAGTGTAACGCCAAAGCTCAGTGCACAAGCGACTACGCCCACGAGCCCAACCATCCAGCCCGACACAGCGAGCAGCAGTATCCACCAGCAGGTCACCGTGACTGTGGACTGAGTACCGGCAGTCAGAGAGCCGAAGCCGCTGTTCGAAAAAGGCGGAAAGCCGCGCCAGCAGGCAGTCGTTGCTGCCGCGCGAGAGGCTACAAAAGGCAAGCACAGCGCAACCACACCAGGCCACATCTGACCAGCAGACCACTGCGACAGCACACTAGCCACAATCACGGCAAAAGCAGTCGTCGTCGTCAACATCGTCAGCACGATGGAGCCCACGCCCATTGGGCCGGTGCTCGGATCGCGCAGCACCTCCCGCGCCCCCTCCGGCGGCTTATACGAGCCGAGGGCATCCGCCACATCCGCCAGCCCATCCAGGTGCATCGCGCGGGTCAACATCTGTGCCGCCACCATAGTCAGGGCGCCGCCGAGGAATGGGATGACGTCGTAAAGCGTGGGCGTGCGTGACGACGACGTTGCGAACAGCGCCGCCGTGATGAGAACTGCACCCGCGGCAGGAACGAGCCCAGCTACTGGCAGTGCGGCGATGGCGCGACGGCCGGTGATGCGGTCGAACACGCTCGCGCCTTTGAAGGGCAGGATGGTGAGCCAGGACAGGGCAGTGGTGATGGCCTCAGCGACGGCATTGCCGTGAGCAGAGGGATCGCCGTCGAGGTTGTCCTGGCGAGACGGGCCGGCTTTGTCGGACAAGTCGATTAGTCCTTGGTGCTTACGCCTGCGTCGGCGAAAGTAGCCATGTTGCGCAGGACCGATACGCCGGACTTGACCAGCGGTAGGGCAGCGACGGCGCCGGAGCCTTCGCCAAGACGCATCCCGTATTCGAGAAGTGGTTCCTTATCCAGGTGTCGAAGGGCAAGCGCGTGCGCGGGCTCTGCCGACTTGTGGCCGGCGACCCACCAATCGCGGGCGCCCGGAGCGAGCTGGTCAGCCAGCAGAGCAGCGGATGTGACAACCACTCCGTCCAAAATCACAGGAGTGCGACGAACCGCTGCTTGCGCCAAGAACGCGGCCATCACGGTCATATCCGGCGAGGAAATACGACGGAGCACCTCAACCGGGTCATTGCGCAGGCGACGCACGCGGAACATGGCATCGCGTACGGCAGCGACCTTGAGCTTCCACCCCTCGTCATCAATGCCAGTGCCTCGGCCGACGACGACCACCGGTTCGGAGTTGGTCACGGCACCAATCAGCGCCGCGGCTGGAGTGGTGTTTCCGATGCCCAGGTCGCCGGCAATGAGCAGGTCAGCGCCTTCATCAACGGCGGCGTCGGCAATCGCGATGCCCGTGCGGATGGCCTTATCGACCTCCTCCTCGCTCATCGCATCCTCGCGGTCGATAGAACCACAGCTGCGACGGATACGGTATGGCCCTTCGGCATCGTGGTCGAGGGAAATGTCCACACCGGTAACAGTGGCTCCCGCGATGTCAGCGATAGCGTTCACGCCGGCACCCTTTGCCTCGATATTGGCAAGCATCTGAATAGACACCTCGGACGGGTACGCGGACACCCCGCCCTGGGCAACACCGTGGTCACCAGCGAAGACATAAACACGACAATCGTCCAGGTCACGCGGAGGGCATTCTCCCTGACACGCCGAAATCCAAATGCCGAGTTCTTCCAACCGGCCAAGTGAGCCTGCGGGTTTAGTCAACTGCTCATGGCGCGCGCGGGCGGCCTGTTCAGTCTCTTCGTCAGGGCGTGCTACCGGTCCAAAATAATCCGCGTTCATACTCTCAAACGCTACCCGAAAACGATTTGTCTACCGACCATTGGTGCACAGCTATTCGCATTGCTAGGCAGACCGTCATAGGGGAAGCGGCGTGGAGTGAATCTAGTTCGCCGCCTTGACTTCCATGGGGCAGCCAGCCACAACTAGGACAACACGATCACAGACAGCTGCGAGCTGTTGGTTGAGAAGGCCAATTTCATCACGGAAAAGCCGCCCTGAGCGGTGTTCGGGAATGACACCGAAGCCCACTTCGGGCGACACAATGAACAGGTCGGAATCTGCGGGGAAGTTGCGCACGGCGTCGACAAGCGAGTGCGTCCACGGCGCGACGCTGCCCCTCGGCGCCTCCCACAGCCCCTGCGCGTCGATGATGTGCGTCAGCCAGGTGCCGACATCGTCCAGCAGCATGCGCCGCTCCGGCGACGCGAGAGCTTCCACCGCATCGACGTCATCAACCGTGTGCCAGGCCACTCCGTGCTCTTTTGCCTGTGCTTGACGACGAATGCGGTGCTCCTCGACCCTGGAGTGAAAATCGCTATCACCGGGCCAGGGCCGTGCTGTTGCGATGTAATGCAACACCGTTGAGGCTGCAGCATCTGAGGCACCGCCGGTTGAGGCTGCGGCGGTGGCCAGCAGCTCGTGCTCAGCCCATGAGGACTTGCCTGAGCGGGCGCCACCGAGAACCAAAGTGCGCATGGCAGATGAGGCTACTTGATTTCGTCGCCGATGTTGACCTGCGGACGCGGAGTACGCAGACGACGCGGCTGAGAAGCGCGGGAGTAAGCGTAGAAGCCCAGTCCCCAGGCCCCTTCGGTGGTCTTCGGGAAGCGCTCACGCGTCAACTTGATGGCACGGCGGCCGATGTAAATGCCCTCGATAATCAGGGCGATGATGAGAACCATCGCGATGAGAGATGCGATGTTGGCCAGCTTCGGCAGGGAAGTGCCAATCATCATAATCAGCAGCAGAATCAGCGCGAACGGGAGGAACACGTTAGCGAGGAAGCGACGGGAATCAACCCAGTCGCGGACAAACTTGCGCTCAGCGCCCTGGTCGCGTGGCAGCATGTAGCGCGGATCGCCGGCGGCCATGCGCTCGTCGGCAATGCGACGCTGCTCACGTCGCTCTGCTCGCTCGCGTGCCTTGGCGGCCTTGAGCTCTTCCTTGGACATGGAAGCCTTGAGCTCCTTGCGGCGCTGGCGAGCTTCCTTAGCGGTCAGCGGCGCCTCGACCGGGCCACGGCGGATGCCGCGTTCGCGCTCAACCTCGTTGCGCTTCGGAGTGGGGCGCCCCTTCTTGGGAGTAAAAGCACCGCTGTGCTTCTTCTCGGGCTGCTGAGACTCCGAAGCGGTGCCCTTGGCCCCGCTGGATGCGGTCGCGTCGGTGGCTACGTCTCCGGCGTTGGTTGCGTCAGCGTTAGCTGCCTCAGCTGCCTTGGACTTTTTGTCATTCTTTTTCCACGGTAGATTCACGACCCCAGATTATAAGGTCTTCAAGGTGCTTCCCTAATTAGGTTGCAGGTTGAGGGGCAGGGACGGGGCAAGGGCGAGGTTTTGGGGATGACCGCCGCAGGGGCAGGCGGGAAGAGTGCGCTTGTGGCGTGGGAAGCCGTGGTGTGGTTGCGATGTGGCGGCAAAAAGAGACTTCCGAAAAAGAGAAAGAAAAAGAGAACCCAGAATTGGGAATTAAAGACTGGCCGGTAAGGTTGTGATAAATAATGACGTAGCCGACCTTGGGGTCGACTCGCATACTTAAACACTTCAACAAGGAGGACACGCGCTATGACTACTGCTCAGAGCACTGGCGTTACCCTGACCGAAGCTGCGGCTGCCAAGGCAAAGGCACTTCTGGACCAAGAAGGTGCCACCGACCTGGCACTGCGTATTTCCGTGGCTCCGGGCGGCTGTGCCGGCCTGCGCTACCAGCTCTACTTCGATGACCGCAGCCTCGACGGCGATGTCGCCGAAGTTTTCGGTGGCGTCAAGCTGGTCGTTGATCGCCAGTCGGTTCCGTACCTGTCCGGTGCCACCATCGACTTCGCTGACACCATTGAACAGCAGGGCTTCACCATCGATAACCCGAATGCCACTGGCTCCTGCGCTTGCGGTGACTCCTTCAACTAAGTCATTAGCTGAGCAGAGCTGTCAGCAGACGCTGTGAAAAGCGTCGGATAGTAAAAGGCTCGGACCTCACTCTTGTTAACTGAGTGAGGTCCGAGCCTTTTCTATTGGTTGCCCCAGCTATGGTGGCAGCCTGCCGGGGCAGGATGGGGTTGAGGCGCGGGGACCGTCGTAAAGCGAGCTAGAGCTCGACGGGGTAGTCGCGCTGCTCGATGTCCGGAGTAATGCGGTCTTCGATGAAGATGCCGTGCCAGACCATGAAAGCAAGGATGGTCCAGAGGCGGCGGGAGTGGTCGCGCTCGGTTGGGTGGTGCTCGGCGAGCATCTTGAGCACGGCGTCCTTATTAATGAACTCATCGGTCTGGGACTCGCGGATGATGTCCTCGGCCCAGCCGTGCAGTTCGTCGCCTGCCAGCCAGTGGCGAATCGGCACCGGGAAGCCCAGTTTGCGGCGGTTGAGCACGTGCTCCGGAACAATCTGCTCCATGGCGCGACGCAGTGCGTACTTGGTGGTGCCGTGAGAAACACGCATGTCCACCGGCAGCGTCTGTGCAACGTCGAAGACCACACGGTCGAGGAACGGCACGCGCAGCTCCAGGGAGTTAGCCATGGTGATCTTGTCCGCCTTGACCAGAATGTCGCCACGCAACCAGGTGAACAGATCCAAGTGCTGCATCCGAGTCACCGGGTCCCAGCCTTCAGACTGCGCGTAAATCGGCGCAGTGACATCGCTGTGGTCCCATTCCTTCTTGGCCCACGGCAGCACTTCCTGCAGCTGCTCAAAGTTAAAGGAACGAGCATTGCCGTAGTAGCGCTGTTCCAGCGGAGTAGTGCCTCGCTGCAGGAGCGACTTGCCGCGCATGCCCTCTGGCAGAGCTTCGCCGACCTTAGCCAGACCGCGCAGCAGGGGAGATGGAACCTTGTCGAACGGCTTCAGCGACAGCGGCTCCTTATAAATGGTGTAACCACCAAAGAGCTCGTCTGCGCCCTCACCGGACAGTACGACCTTAACGTGCTTACGAGCCTCTGCGGCCACGAAGTACAGCGGCACCAGTGCAGGGTCAGCTACCGGGTCATCGAGGTACCACATAATCTTCGGAATCGCCCCGGCGAACTCCTCCGGCGAGACGACCTTCACAATGTGCTCGACGCCAATGGCGGCGGCGGACTCGGCAGCCACATCGACCTCGGAGAAGCCCTCGCGCTCGAAGCCAGTGGTAAACGTCAGCAGGTTCGGGTTGTGGCGCTTAGCCAAAGTTGCAATCGCAGTGGAGTCGATACCGCCCGACAGGAACGAGCCCACCGTGACGTCGGCACGCATATGCTTCTCGACGCTGTCCTCCAGCGCACGGGCAATGCGGTCAAAAACATCCTGTTCAGCGCCCTTAGCCACTGGCTGAATCGGGAAATTCGGCTTGAAGTAGCGGGTCTGCTTAACTTCGCCACCAGGCGTAACGATGGCAGTGCAACCCGACTCCAGACGAACGATGTCAGTGTGCAGCGACTCCGGTTCCGGCACGTACTGCAGATCGACGTAGTGCTCCAGTGCGCGCTTATTCAGCTTCTTCGCATCGATGCCCATCTCCGGCGCAGCTTCGAGCAGGGACTTCTTCTCAGAACCGAAAATCGTGCCGCGCTCGGTGGTGGCGTAGTAGAGAGGCTTAATGCCGAACGGATCGCGCGCCAGGAAAAGCTTGCGCTCGACGCTGTCCCAAATAGCAATGCCGAACATGCCGCGCAAGTGCTTTACGACGTCGGCTCCCCAGTGGTGGAACCCAACGACGATAGGTTCGCCATCGCCGGAGGTATTAAAGGCGTAGCCTTCCTTCTCGAGCTGCTCGCGAAGTTCGACGAAATTGTAGATTTCGCCGTTGAAGGTCATGGAGTACCGATTCGGCTGATTTTCTGGTCCCCACTGCAGCGGCTGGTGGCTGTGAGCAATATCAATAATGGATAGGCGGTTGAAGCCGAAAACTGCGTCCTCATCGTGCCACGTGCCTGCATCGTCAGGACCGCGGTGCCGCATGCAGGGCAGAGCCCTTTCGACAACGGGAACGAGCTCCGCTGCGTCAGAATTTGCAGTCAGGATTCCGAGAAGACCACACATGCTTCGTGCGCGCACCTTTCACTTAGTGTCACTTAGTGGATTTTGACGGCTTCGTAGCTAGAGGCTCAGCGCGACTGACTGTCGTCTGAACCGGTGGCCGTGAATGACCGCCGCGTGGCTGAGTAGTTGGGTTGAACCCAGATTGGCGCCACATAGAAATGCTGCACCTACTTTAATGCCTTTTGGGGAAAAGGGAGAATGTCTTAGCTCGCCGTGTCTGTCCTCGGCGCGGGATTATGCGGAGCGGTGTGTGCGTCAGCTCGTGGCGCAAACACTAAAAAATTCATAGCGCTTGGGAGCGTCAACAGGGTGTAACTGGTGAGAATGCCACCCCCGATAGGCGGGTCTTTCTCAGTATTTTATTAGGGGCAGATATACTCAAAGGCACCCCACAGCCATATTTATTGTGGAGAAAGCTTAAGAATCGACTACTCTGCTTGGGTAGGACGAAACCTTAATCGGTTATCGAAAATTGTGTGGATCAGGAAGGCAGACACACGTGAATCAGCGTAGAAAGTTCGGAGTCGCCCGTAAGCTCGGCGTCCTCGGCGTTGCCGCCGGTAGCGCAGCCTTGCTTGCCGGCTGTGATGTTAATCCTCCGGAGAACGGCTTCTTCAAGCTGCTCCGCTTTGGTTGGCCGGAAGGTGTGACCCCGGAAGCACAGTCCATGGGTAACTTCTGGGTTTGGACCTGGGTTGCAGCTTGGATTATCGGCATCATCGTTTGGGGCGTTACCCTTTACTCGATGGCAAACTTCACAGCTAAGAAGGCTGAAAAGAAGGGCAAGGGCGAGTTCCCGCGCCAGACTGCATACAACGTTCCGGTTGAGTTGTCTCTGACCATTCTCCCGATTCTGATCGTGATGACTCTGTTCTTCTTCACGGTTCAGACTCAGGACAAGGTCACTGCCCTGGATAAGGATCCGGAAGTTACCGTCGACGTCACCGGTTTCCAGTGGAACTGGAAGTTCGGTTACGCCAACATTTCCGCTGACCTGATGGGCGGCGAGGAATACAACGGCCGTATTGAGAAGCCGGCTGATGAGCAGTTCTTCACCGAGGGCGGCCACGAGGTTCCGTCCGCTGAGGATCGCGCAAAGCAGAAGGAGCACCCGGTTCACGGACGCTCCAAGGAGAGCCTCGACTACCTGCACTACGACGAGATTGAGACCCTCGGTACCACCGAAGAGGTTCCGGTCCTCGTTGTTCCGGAAGACACTGCAATCCAGTTCGACCTCGCGTCCGCTGACGTGATTCACTCCTTCTGGGTTCCGGAGTTCCTCTTCAAGCGCGACGTGTTCCCGCACCCGGAGGCTAACAAGTCCAACCGTGTCTTCCAGATCGAAAAGATTGACTCGGACAAGATTGCCAACCGACCAGAGGACAACCCGAGCGACAAGGTCAAGAACGCATTCGTTGGCCGTTGTGCCGAGATGTGTGGTACCTACCACGCAATGATGAACTTCGAGATTCGTGCTGTCTCCCGTGAGGCATTCACCGAGTACATCAAGTTCCGCCAGGAGAACCCAGAAGCTACTAACGCTGATGCTCTGAAGCACATCGGTGAGCCGGCATTCGCAGTCTCCACTTCGCCGTTCAACTCCGGTCGTGTCGACACCCGCGACATGGGTGATCGTGGTGCTAACACCATTGACCTGAACGCGACCGCCAAGTAAACCCAGCAAGATTCTTACTTAAAGGAAGTTCTCAAATGAAGTCTGCAGCAAAGCTCTTCTACGGACTTACCGTGTTCCTGGGGTTCATGGCTGTCGTCTACATCTTCGGCACTCAGTACCTCCAGGACACCGGTAACGTCATCAACGAAAGCCAGGGTCGCCTCGAGTGGGCTGGCGCAACCGGCCTGGTCCTCGCAGCTCTGATGACTCTGATGCTCGGTGGATACTTCCACTTCACTGAGCGCCGCTCCGACATCACCCCGGCCGACTTCGAAGAGGCAGAGATTGCCGACGGTGCAGGTACCCTCGGTTTCTTCTCCGCTAGCTCGATTTGGCCGTTCGTGATGACCATGGGCATCCTCCTCATGGGCTACGGCATCGCATTCATGGCCTACTGGCTGATTGTCCTTGGCGCGGTAATTCTGATCGTCTCCGGCACCAAGCTCAACACTCAGTACATCACTCCGCCGGAGAAGCACTAGTCCGAGTGCAATCAGACTGAACCACAGTCGTAGATAACCGAAAAGTCTCTCCCACTAACAAGGGCGTTAGTGGGAGAGACTTTTTTGTTTGGACGAGTTGGGGATCCTAACTGGTGTTACCTCGCCGGTTAGGATCTTTAGTCAATATATGATTCCGCATCAGGCGAATTCGATGGGTTTCTGCCCCTTAGGTAGTTCGATGACCTCACCGTCAGTCACCTGCAGATGACGCGCTTCGAGCGAGTTGATCATGCGGTGATCGTGGGTAATCACAATAATTGTGCCCTCTGCAGATGCGATCGCGTCTTGGACCTGCTCGATTAGATCCACACTCAGATGGTTCGTAGGCTCGTCGAGCAGCAAGATCTCCGGTGGGTTGGCTACGACCAACGCTAACGCCACCCGTCGCTGCTGGCCGATGGAGAGGCTTCCTACCGGGCGATTGGCATCCTTGGGGCTAAGCAACCCAAAGTCGTCGAGAGGCACGCGGGCATTGGGCGCAAGGTCGTACAACTCACGGGCGGACTTCTTTGGGTTTTCCCAGTCTTGTTCCTGGGCCAGCATGGCTACTCGACAGTTCTCGCCGATACGCACCTCGCCAGCCTGCGTCTCAACTTGCCCCATGATCGTCTTAAACAAAGTAGATTTGCCGGCCCCATTAGGGCCGGTGATCACGACCTTGTCGCCGGGACGAATAGTCAGTGAACCAACCCGAATTCGATCTGGGACGACCACACCGCGCATCTTGATGTGAAAATCTTCATCGCTGCCCGAAGCAGCGCGCTTGGTCGGTAAGGGGGCGGTCAACGGGGCATCAAAGCCCAGTAGTGCCGGTGGACGCTCCACACCTTCCTCAATGAGTTCCTCCAGCCGTTGCTTAGCCGAACGCACGCGGCGGGCGATTTGCCGCTCTACACGACCGCCACGGCGGTCATAAGCCATCTTGTTATTGTCCGTCATTTCCCGACCCGGTGAGACCTCACGAGCGCCATTCTCGATGGTGTCTTCCAACCGATTGCGTTCATGCTCCTCCGAGCGCCACTGGTGCTCCCATAGCTCACGCTGGTGGCGACGGTGCTTCGCGTAGTCGGAGTAATTACCACGGAACAGCCCAATACCAGGGCGCCCCGGCACCAAGTCTCCAATTACAGTACAAACGGCATCCAGGAAGTCGCGGTCATGTGTTGCCACCACAACCACTCCAGGGTGGTTCTGGATGGTGTCAATCACGAGCTGGCGACCGCGTTCATCGAGATGGTTGGTGGGCTCGTCGAGAAGCAAAATCTCTGGCTTTCGAATGAGCGTAATTGCGAGCCCCAGCCGCGCCCGCTGCCCGCCGGAAATCTCCGTGGTTAGTTGCTCTGTCAGGGGAGCGCCGTCCGGAGCAGTACCGGTCAGGCCGAGATGGTCGAGCACAATCTCCGCATTATGTTCGGCGTTCCAGTCATCGTGAGCCATGACGTCCGAGAAGGCCTTCGAATACGCCTTCTCTGCCGCCTCAGACTCATCTGGGGTCTTTGCTAAGGCCATCGCCTCAGCTGCTTCTTCTAGCTCCGCTAAACGACGTTTCGAGGGGCCGAGGGCCTCATCGATAAGCATTTGCACCGTGGAGTCGAAAGGCGCTTCCAGCTCCTGAGAGCCGAGCACACGCGTGCCAATATGAGTCACCGTACCGCTCGTGGGCCGACGACGACCCGATAGTAGCCAAAGAAGTGTGGACTTGCCGGCTCCGTTGTCTCCAACCAGACCGAGGACATCGCCGTCGGAAAGCGTGAGCGAGACATCGCGCAGAACAGGCGTGGCCTCGTAGTCGAAGTTGACACCGTTGGCGACAAGCTGTGTGGCGTTGCTCGAAAGATCGGTGGTGGGGCAGGGACTGGTAGACATATGTCCATTTTAGTACTGGTAAACAGCAGATTTGGTATCCGACATATGTGGGGTCAAGGTGAAATCGGAAGAATCTGGGTAACAAAAACCACCCCGGTCGACATCCGAAGTGGATGCGGACCGGGGTGGTCTTATTTGAGCGCAGTAGAAAACCTACCGCGGAGTTTTACTGCTCGAGCTGGCGACGCTCTTCAGCGTTCTGAGCTTCGAGGTCACGGAACATCTGAGCCTGCTGCTCGTGGTTCTCGTGCTCGATACGAGCTGCCTCTTCGGCGAGCTCCGGGGAGTCCGGGCTGAAGAAGCTACCGCGACCCGGGCTACCAGCGGCGCCCAGTTCGTTCATGGTCTTCGGGACGTAAGCACCCTGGTACTCGAGCGGAACGGCGTGGCCGTGCTCGTCGACCGGACCCAGTGGCTGGTGGACCTCGATGAAGGAACCATCAGGCAGCTGGTTGATGATGCCCGTCTCGATGCCGTGCTCCAGGACAGCGCGGTCAGAGCGCTGCAGGCCGATGCAGATTCGGTAAGTGACGAAGTAAGCGATCGGAGGCAGGATGATCAGACCGATACGGCCAACCCAGGTCATCACGTTCAGCGAGATCTGGAAGTGGTATGCGATCAGGTCGTTACCACCGGACAGAGTCAGCAGGGTGTAGAAGACCAAAGCCATGGCACCCAGGCCGGAGCGAACCGGCACGTCGCGCGGACGCTGCAGCAGGTTGTGGTGGGCGTTGTCGCCGGTGATCTTCGCCTCGATGAACGGGTAAGCGAAGAGCAGGACAACCAGAACACCACAGAGCAGGGCGACCCAGAAGACTGCCGGGATCGTGTAAGAGCCCAAGTAGAGCTCCCACGGCGGCATGACACGGGCAGCACCGTCAGTCCACAGCATGTAGATATCCGGCTGGGAACCAGCGGAAACCTGCGCCGGGTTGTACGGGCCAAGGTTCCAAATTGCGTTGATCTGGAAGATACCAGCGAATAGCGCCAGGAAGCCGAACGTAATCAGGCCGAAGGAAACGGACTTGACTGCGAAGATCGGGAGAATACGAACGCCGACGACGTTGTTCTCGGTACGACCTGCGCCAGGGAACTGGGTGTGCTTCTGGTACCAGACCAGAGCCAGGTGAGCGGCAATCAGACCCAGCAGCAGGGCCGGGAGAATCAGCACGTGTGCAATGTACAGGCGCGGGATAATCATGTCACCCGGGAAGTCGCCGTTGAACATCATCCAGTGCAGCCAGGTGCCGATAATCGGCAGACCGATGATGATTGCGGACATAATACGCAGACCAACACCGGAAAGCAGGTCGTCCGGCAGGGAGTAACCCATGAAGCCCTCTGCCACGGACAGCAGCAGGAGGATGGAACCGATGACCCAGTTAGCCTCACGCGGCTTGCGGAATGCGCCGGTGAAGAAGATGCGGAACATGTGCGCCATGATGGACACGGCGAACAGGAGAGCACCCCAGTGGTGAATCTGGCGAATGAACAGGCCACCGCGAACCTCGAAGGAGATCTGCAGGGCGGTCTCGTAGGCGCGAGACATCTCGACACCGTTGAGCGGCGCGTAGGCACCGTCGTAAATGACCTTCGACATCGACGGGTCGAAGAACAGAGTCAGGTAAACACCCGAGAAGAGCAGGACTACGAAGGAGTAGAGTGCAATCTCGCCCAGCAGGAAGGACCAGTGGGTAGGGAATACCTTATTGAGCTGCTTACGCATGCCGCCAGACAGGGTGTAGCGGTCATCCATATTCTTAGCAGCGGTTGCTAGTTTCGTTGGATTACTCATGACTGACGCTCCCAGAATGCCGGACCGACGGGCTCAATGAAGTTGCCCTCTGCGTACATGTAGCCTTCTTCGTCAACGCTGATCGGCAGCTCTGGAAGAGCGCGAGCAGCTGGACCGAAGACCGGCTTGCCGTAGTGCAGTGCATCGAACTGCGACTGGTGGCATGGGCAGAGAATACGGTTCGTCTGCTGTTCGTACAGAGAAGTCGGGCAACCGATGTGTGTACAAATCTTCGAGTAGGCGAAGTAGTCGCCGTAGTGGAAGTCTTCCTGACCCTTGCGCAGGATTGCCTTTTCAGCGTCCTGGGAACGCAGACGGATCAGCATGACCGAGTTGCGGGAGCCGTGAATCGAGTGCATGTGTGCCTCGTAGACATCAGCATCCTTGGAGTACTTGTCGCCGTCGTTGACGTCCTCCTCCGGAAGAGGGAAGACGGTCTCCATGGAACCTGCGGACAGGTCCTCTGGGCGGAGGCGAACCAGGCGGGAAACGCCCTTAGTGGTGTAGCCGTGTACGCCCTCTTCAGCGATAGCGCCGGTGTCGCGACCCAGGTAAACCTTGTGGCCCTTCTCGACGAGAGTCCAGCCGGTGGTCCACAGGGTGCCGTCACCAGTGACGTCAACGTCGTGGCGTGGCTTCCACGGGTTCTTAATCATGCCGCCAAGCGGAAGGATCATGCCGATACCAGCCAGGACGGCGCCGGTACCAAGGAGGCCCTTGATAGCGGAGCGACGACCCAGGGTGGAGGTCTGCCAAGAATCGTTCAGCAGGGCAACGATGGTCTTCTGGTCGACCTCTTCGGACGGACCATCGTGGCGGCGCTGAACCGAAATTTCTTCCGGAATGAAGCGCTTGGTGAACTTAACTGCACCAATACCCAGGGTGACGATGCAGCCACCGATGGTGATACCCAGCAGCGGGGTGTACATGGTGTACAACCACAGACCCTCTTCGCCGTGACCCTTGTAGTGCCACGGGTAGAACAGGTAGATGGCGACGAATGCCAGGCCAAGAATGACCGACAGTGCCAGCCAGATGGTGACACCACGAGCCGCGCGCTTTTCAGCCGGGTCGTTGGCAATCGGGAAGCGTTCCTTGCGGTAAGCAATGGTCACGTCATCGAGTTCAGCACCCAGACGAGCGAGATCCGCATTGCTCATCTTCGACAGCTCTTCGGAGCTGTACTTCTTGTTTTCGTTATTACTCATCGGCGGGATCCAATCCAAAGAGCGGCCGCTACGAGAGCGACAATGCCTACAATCCACATGACAAGGCCCTCAGCAACTGGGCCGATGCCACCAATGCCCCAACCACCCGGGGTCGGAGTTTCCTTGGCGTTCTTGATGTAGGCGATGATGTCCTTCTTCTCGTCAGCAGACAGCTGGCGGTCAGAGAACTTCGGCATATTCTGCGGGCCGGTCAGCATTGCCTGGTAGATTTCCTGCTCATTTGCAGGATCCAGGACCGGTGCGTACTTACCGCTGGACAGTGCGCCGCCACGACCGGTGAAGTTGTGGCAGGATGCACAGTTCAGGCGGAACAGCTCGGAACCGCGAGCAACGTCAGCCTTGTCAAGCTCACCGTTCGGGCCGGCGTTCTTACCGCGTAGCGACTCCATAGCGATGGAGCCGTCCTCGTCGCGGACGATGCCGGCGCCGCCGCCATTAGCCTGGACGTAGGCTGCGATAGCCAGCGTCTGCTCTTCGGAGTAACGCGGGGTCTTACGTGCTGCCTGAGCCTCGTTGCGGAGCATCGGCATACGACCGGAGTGAACCTGGAAGTAAACCGAGCCTTCGCCGACGCCGATCAGCGACTTGCCGCGGTCCTTAACGCCCTGAAGGTTGGCGCCGTGGCAAGTAATACAAGCAACGTCGTAAAGCTCCTTGCCCTGCTGAATCATTGCGGCTTCATCCTGCTGAGCAGTAGCCGTCTGTGCATCAGGGGTCAGAGCATTAGCGAGGAAGCCCGCGCCGGTGAGGGCGAGAGCCATAGCCATAATGCCGGAGGCAGTACGGCGCATCTTGCGGCGGCCCTTTGACTTCGGGGCCGCAGCCAAGGACGTGGTGTCCTTGGTTTCGGAGGTAGTGTTTTCCATCTTTTTCCCTTTAATACTGTTCGTGGAAAGTGGATGGGCTGTAGGCCGTACTAAACAAAGGACGGCCAATACGGCCTACTGGATGAAGTAGATGGTGATAAACAGGCCAATCCACACGACGTCGACGAAGTGCCAGTAGTACGAGACCACGATGGCAGCAGTGGCCTGTGCCGGGGTGAACTTCGCCTTGGAGGTACGGATAAGCACCACAACGAAAGCCAGCACACCCGCGAGGACGTGGGCTGCGTGGAATCCGGTGGTGATGAAGAAGACCGAACCGTAAATGGAGTTCTGAATGGTCAGACCGTGGCTAACCAGTGTGAAGTACTCGTAAGCCTGGCCGACGAGGAAGATTGCACCCAGGGCGGTGGACAGTGCGTACCACTTACGGAGTGCGAAAACGTCGCCACGCTCGGCCGCGAACACGCCCCACTGGGCAGTGAACGAAGACGACACTAGGATCACGGTGATCAATAGTGCGTACGGGACATTGAGGTGGCCGGTACCCCAATCCCACGAATCGCCCTGGCCGTTCGCGCGTGACACGAAGTACATCGCGAACAGACCGGCGAAGAACATTAATTCCTGAGACAGGAACACAATCGTGCCGACACTGACCATATTCGGTCGGTTCAGTGTCGCAGCACGACGTGGTGCTGTCATACCTTGATTTTCAACTGCGCTCGTCACAACTAACAGTATGTACTGTTCTTAAGGAGTAGTCACGTTGCAACCCCCGTTTTTGTATAAAAATTCCTAAAATCCCAGGTCGCGAGGAAAGGTTTCTGAGAATTTCACTAATTTTTCCCCCTGTTGGGAACTTTCCGGTGTCTTTATCCGACGCGGGTGAATTCGAGGGTTTTGTTGTGCCGAGGTGCGTGGTGTCCATCCCCCTGGACTGCCAAGTTCGCCTCCGGTGAACCTGGGTTAGCGATACTGCGGCATCAGCTGTCGGTTAGTTTATCGCAGGTTCGGCTCTGTTTAATATCGTATTTTTCCAGTTGCCCCAATGGGGGTGAGATTTTCGGTGAACGCAAAAGGTGGACCTGGTGATGCGCTGGATATATGGGGGAGGTATCTTGTCTTATTACGTACATCACGGTGGGATTTTTTCAACAGCCCTGTGATGTGGTGCGCCTGGTGGGCGGGATAGCCAGCAGTACCTAGGTGCAGTTGTATTAATAAAGTACGAATACAGACTTGACTATCTAGTGGAAGGGAGTGGCGATGAGCGAGATCGGCGATAAGAGGGCGGTCGAAAACTGGCGCCATGTTCTCTCCACGATTGGCGCTGGCCGCGAAGTTTCCGGTGAGGGCATTCGATTCGCCATGGATCAGATCATGTCCGGTGCTTCCGGAGACGTGCAGACCGCAACGTTTGCTTTCGGTCTCCTCGCCAAGGGGATTACGGCTGCCGAGCTCGATGCTGCGGCTGAGGGCATGCTTTCATTTGCCCGCCCAGTTCATGATCCACAGCTCGCCGGTGTTATTGAGCGCGGTGCAGTCGATATCGTCGGCACCGGTGGTGATGGCGCAAATACCGTCAACATCTCCACGATGTCCATGATTGTTATCGCGGCCAGCGGTGTGCCGGTGCTCAAGCACGGTAACCGCGCGGCTTCCTCGAAGTCGGGCGGAGCTGACATGCTGGAGGCCTTTGGCATCGACATTGAGAACGGTCTCGTTACTTCTCCGGAACATCCGGATTTCTACGTGCGCTTCCTCTTTGCCGCTCGCTTTCATCCGGCCATGCGCTTCGCTGGACCGGTGCGTAAGGAGCTAGCGGTTCCGACAGTCTTCAACCTGTTGGGGCCGCTGACGAATCCAGCACGCCCGCAGGCGAGCTTGATTGGCTGTGCCTTCGAAGATCAGATGGAGACGATGGCGGACACCTTCGCCCGCCGTGGTCAGCGCGCGCTGGTGGTTCGCGGAAGCGATGGCCTCGACGAGATTACCGTTACTGGCCCCACCAAGGTCTTTATTGTGGAAAACGGTGGAGTTGCCGAAGATGTCATCGATCCACATGACTATGGCATGGAGTACTCCGAAATTGACGCGCTGCGTGGCGGTGACCCTGCTTACAACGCTGATGTTGCACGTCGCATTTGGGCTGGCGAGCTCGAAGGCCCAATTCGCGATGCAGTCATCCTTAACTCCGCCGCCGCAATCGCCATTTCGCGTGGTCTGAGTGGCCGTCCACTAAAGGAAGCTATGGCCGACTCCATTGAAGAGGTCAAGGAAACGCTCCAGTCGGGGCTGTGCTTGGACATCCTTACCGCGGCGATGAAGGGTTAAGGTTCGCGTCGCGCTTCACGACGTGCTTGCTGCGCGTCAATTGCCCACTGAAGGTATTTTCCTGCGCCCAGCCTAGGGTAGGAAAACTCGCCTCCGGTGGGCTTTATTCGTACCTCCGGGCGCTGCAGCCATTTCCAGATAATACTGAGTTCATCAATTGATGCTCCTTTATATAAGGAGTCATCTGGAGTGACTGTTTGGGCTGAACTCTCCATGAGGTCGATGATGTAGTTCATATCCGCGCCACGTGGTGCAGTGCTGGCGCCGGCCAACCTGCCATAGCGAATTTCCGCTAGGTGCCAGCCTCCATTGCCATCGGGGAAAGCGGCTTGCAGAGATGGGATGGCTGCAAGCATGCTCAGGCGCTGCTGCTTGTCCAAGCTGATAATGAACTCCGCGGCGCGGTCACGTTGCACTGCCGCGCGTTGGAAGCGGTGTGCTTCGGCAAGTGCTGATATCTCTGCAATCATGTCTGCGATCTCGTCTGCGCCGGTGGTGGAGATCTGAGCGGTTGTTATCGCAAAGTCGTCGTTAAGCGCGGAGAACCTGTCGCGGATGGCAGTAGCGGTGTCGCGCGTGCGGAAAGGACCTAGGCTGCGGGCGTCGGTGACTGCCCGGCTAATCTTGGCAGGCCGACCGGGGCTAGTGGGGACGATGTACCAGCCGCGGGTTGGTTCGGTGCGTTGTCGGTTGTAGGGCGGACGGAGTGCAGAGATCAGACGAGCCTCGCGAATTTCTGCAGCGAAGCCGTGCGGGCACTCGATGATCTCGACGCGTTCGGCTAGAGAGACCATTTCCGTAATCTTGCGACGAGAATCAGTACCGTTGAAATACTGCAGAAGTCTACGTCGCAAATCGAGAGCTGTACCTATATATAAGGGGTCGTCATTTCTTGACCGAAAAACATAGACACCAGGGGTGTGCGGAGCTCCATCGGCAAGGTGCCGTTTAGCACGAACCTCTGGAGCGACGGTGGGCGAGTAGTGCACTAGCTCGGACGCTGTTTGTACTTCATCGCCAGCTAGTCTCTCCACGAGGTAGTGAAGGACGTCGACGGTTGCGATTGCGTCGTCAAGCGCCCGGTGGGTGGGGCGATTCGGAGAACCGACGTACCGTGCGAGCTGTGAGAGCTTGAAACTGCCAACTTGTGAGCGGTCGAGGACGCGACGCGCCAACGTGAGGGTGTCTACGACACTGGGGCTCGGCCAATCTAGGCCCAAATCTGTGCAAGCCTGGCGGAGGAATCCAATATCGAACTTGGCATTATGCGCAACCCAGACGCTTCCCCGGGCAAATTCGAGGAACTGAGTAATAACTGTGCCGAGCTGTGGGGCGGTTTCAACATCGGCGGTAGTGATGCCGGTCAGAGATGTGATGTGGTCGGGGATCTCCATACCGGGGTCGATGAAGCTGGAAAAGGTGCCAATTGTCTTACCGCCACGGGTTTTGATGGCCCCAATTTCAATGATGTGGTCGTTTTTGGCCTTCAATCCGGTCGTTTCCAGGTCTACGACGACAAAGGTGGTGTTGAAAAGAGAATCATCGACGGTGCCTTCGAGAGGGAAGTGCTGTTGTCCTGAATCCACGTCAATAATCCTATGCTGAGCGCTCCTAGTGGTGTTAAAACTGTGAAACTTGAGCAAATTGAGCTGTTGCAAGCTGGAGTGTGACATAAAACACGTTTTGAGCCCGCGATAAAAATGTGTCGACTTTAAGGCATTAAGTGTAAAGTTCTCGGCGGACTTCAAAATGCCAGGTAGTGACACGTTTATCAAACTGTTATTATTCCGCTATAGGGGGAGTGTTTAGTTGTAACAGCTTGGTAACGGTTTAGTTCTATCGATGGTAACAACCGGGCCTCGAGCGGTTTTCTGGGCAAACGGCTAGACAAAACTTGATGCCATTTCGTAACCTTATCGAGACATTGAAACGGGGCCACTGAGTTGGTGCCGGTCATTGATAAGAAAACACAGAGCCTTATCGAAGGTCCTGAGGGTCTAAGTAGTGAGAGCCTCAGGGGATTCGAGCCGGGGACCCACCTCGAACCATGGGGTGAATCCCAAAGGGAAATCCCGGAGGGTAGGAAGTCTTCCATTCTTCCGAACCCGTCAGCTAACCCGGTCGGCTAAACAGGAAGATTTTGGAGTTTCAAAACAATGGGCAAGCACCACCGCCGTTCTAACTTTGCACGCAACGCAGTCGCATTTGGCGCAACTGTCGCCGGCGTTACCGCTCTCGCAGTTCCGACCGCTAACGCTAACCCGCTGAACGACATCCAGGGCGCACTGAACGGCTTCGATACCCCGCAGGTTGCAGGTATGCAGGATGTTGTTGGCAAGTTCAACGACATCGCAGGTGAGGTTACCTCCGGCAGCGTTGCAAACGTTGCAGCACCGTCCACTGGTTCGGCTATCGTCTCCGCTGCACGTTCCAAGATCGGTTCCCCGTATGTGTGGGGCGCTACCGGTCCGAACTCTTTCGACTGCTCCGGTCTGACCTCCTGGGCATACCAGCAGGTCGGTAAGTCGATTCCGCGTACCTCCCAGGCGCAGGCTTCCCAGGGTACCGCGGTCTCCAGCCCGGCACTGGGTGACATCGTTTCCTTCTACTCTGGCGCTACCCACGTCGGCATCTTCTCCGGCAACGGCAACGTGATTCACGCTCCGCAGTCCGGCGATGTCGTCAAGGAAGCTCCGATGAACTACATGCCGGTTCACAACTTCGTCCGCTTCTAATCTGTTTGAACGGATGACAACCTGCGGGGCCTTGATACCCCGCAGAGCCTTGGCTCTCTTTTTACCGAGGGGGCACTGAGGCGAGCGCCCGGGTGCTGACGCTATGCGCGTCGTAAAGCACTATAGGGGCGCTCGCCTCATTTTTTGTTTTTCTACTGCGGTTACGCAATGCGTGGAGTCGAAGGGCTATCCTGGTTACTCCCTTTGGATACCCCTTTGCGCTGGCGGTTTGTCGGTGTGTTGTTCCGCGGCAAGGCTGCTACAATTTGCTCGAATGCGTCAAGTGGTTTGATGTTTTGTTTTTCGGGGAAGAAATTTGAATACACAACTTGAAAAGGGTTTGGATTTGTCGCGTCACCGTGTCTCTCGTCGTCGCCACAACTCTCGTCGCGGTGTAGTCGGGCTTACGGTCGTGACTGGGCTAACCTTTGGCGCCGTAGGTTTGGCGCCGATTGCCTCTGCACAGGATGAACAGCCAGCCCCGGATCTGGCTACTGCAGACGGCATTATTGCAGAGCTGGAGAAGATTTCTCGGGATACCGAAGCGGTTTCTGAGGAAGTTACCGAGCTGGATTCCCAGGTTCAGGCCAAGGAAGAGGAACTCCGGCACGCCGAGGGGGAGCTGAAGCACTCTGAGGATCAGGTTCTCCGAGCACAGGATGACCTCAAGGCGCTCTCTGGTGAGATTTCTTACTTCGCGAAGAAGCGGATGCGTGGTGAAATCGTCGACCCATTGTCGGCCGCCCTGGGATCTGCCAGTGCTCAGGACGCTATCGACCGTGCCGGTTACATCAACAAGATGTTCCGCGACAACGATGAAGTTGTCAGCCGTGCGGTGCAAGCCCGCAAGGATGCCGAGGATGGTAAGGCCAATGCGCTGCGTCTGCAGGACGATATCCGCAAGCAGCTCGATGACCTGGCCAAGCGCCGCGATGATTTGGACAAGCGCAGCGCCGAATTTGATGAGCGCGCCGAGCATGTCAAGTCCATGGTTGAATCGCTGAGCCCCGAACAGCGGGAAATTTGGATTTCCAAGAACAACCCAATTACCGAAGGGTTGGACAAACTGCTCGGATCTTCCGCCGCAGTTGATGCCGCTCTGTCGAAGCTGGGCTCCCCGTACTCGTGGGGAGCTGCTGGTCCCTCTGAGTTCGATTGCTCGGGTCTGATGTACTGGGCGTACCAGCAGATTGGTAAGTCCATCCCGCGGACCTCGCAGGCGCAGCTCGCCGGTGGTACTCCGGTGAGCCGCGACCAGCTGCAGCCGGGCGACATCATCGGTTACTACCCGGGAATCACGCACGTGGGCATGTACATCGGCAATGGTCAGATTGTCCATGCTTCCGCCTACGGTATTCCAGTCCAGGTCGTTTCCATCGACCAGGGGGGCCCGTACCAAGGCGCTGTCCGCTTCTAACTAGCGGCAGGTGACCTCGCGTCCTTTTAGTCAAGGTAGATAAACTCGGCTCCATGTCTGCGCGCGTACTGCTCATTACGAATGACTTCCCGCCTCGCGATGGTGGAATCGAGTCCTACCTGCGTGATTTCTGTGCTCGTTTGGATCCGGAGAACCTCGTAGTCCTCGCGTCCTCGCGAGCTCCGAAGGAAAAGCTCCGCGCCTACGACGAGTCGCTACCGTACCGTGTTTACCGCATGCGTGATTCCGTGCTGCTGCCACTGCCGCACGTAGCTCGTCGCGCCGCTCAGATTATTCGCACCGAACGCATTGACACCGTATGGTTTGGTGCCGCCGCGCCACTTGGTTTGCTTGCCGACGCATGCCGTCGCGCAGGTGCCACCCGCATCGTTGCTACCACTCACGGACATGAAGTGGGCTGGTCGATGCTGCCTTTGGCCCGCCAGATGCTGAGGCGCATTGGTAAGAGCTCCGATGTTGTGACCTATATTTCCCGCTACACCCGTGGTCGATTTGCGGCAGCCTTTGGTCCGCAAACAGCATTTGAACGCCTGCCTTCCGGTGTCGATATCGAGCGATTTTCTCCGGACCCCGAGGCGGGACAGAAGATCCGGCAGCACCACGGAATCGGTGAGTCTCAGCCGCTTATCGTCTGTATTTCTCGGCTAGTGCGCCGAAAAGGCCAAGATATGCTGATTCGCAGCATGCCTAAGGTTCTTGAGCAGCACCCGGATGCCAGGTTGCTGATCGTGGGTGTTGGTCCGTTGAACCGAGAATTGAAAAAGCTGGCAGTAAAGCTCGGGGTCTCCGAGCAGGTCATTTTTGCCGGCAAGGTCTCTTATGATGACCTCCCCGCCTATTACAATGCGGCCAGCATTTTTGCCATGCCCGCCCGAACCCGCGGACGTGGCCTCGATGTAGAAGGCCTCGGCATTGTCTACTTGGAAGCACAGGCCTGCGGTGTCCCTGTCATAGCTGGCAAGTCTGGTGGCGCCCCGGAGACAGTTATCGATGGCGAAACTGGCATCGTTGTCGACGGGGCCTCGAAGCGCAGCGTCGCCACCGGGCTGGTTGAGATTTTGGATAATCCGGAGCGCGCGGCGGCGATGGGAGCCTGTGGTCGGGAGCATGTTGTGCAGTCGTGGACCTGGGAGGTCATGGCTGCTCGGGCTCGCCGAATTCTCCGAACCTGCGCAATCCCTTTATAATCAACTGTTATGTCCACCGATATTCCGATTCATCCGAGCTCAGACGAGTCCGACGCCGCTGATCGCCCGGCTATCGGTTTTGATATTGGTGGAACAAACCTGCGCGCTGCAGTGGTCAGCGCTGATGGGCAGGTGCTGTATCGAGTTCAGACTAGTTCTGACGGCAGTGTGGATGCCATTGAACGTGGCATTGTCCAGACATCCGAGCGCTTGGTTGAACGCTTTCCAGATGTCAGCGCCATCGGTTTAGCTGTAGCTGGTTTTTTGGATTCTGACCGCCAGACGGTTCGTTTTGCCCCGCATCTGCCGTGGCGCGATGCGAACGTCGTCAAGCGTTTATCCTTGCTTCTCCCATGTCCGCTGCAGCTTGAGCACGATGCCAACTCGGCCGCCTGGGGTGAGTATCGCTTTGGTGCGGCTCGCGGTGCGGATAATTGGGTGCTGTTTGCGCTGGGTACGGGAATCGGCGGCGCGATGATGCAGGGTGGTGAGATTTACCGTGGCGCGTACGGCACGGCGCCGGAATTCGGCCACCTCACCGTTGTGCCGGATGGTCGTCCTTGCTCCTGCGGAAAGCGTGGTTGCTTGGAGCGTTACTGCTCGGGTACGGCGTTGGTTACCACCGCTCAGGAACTCTCTGGATCCGGTCGCTACTTCTCGCGGCTTACCGACGGGCTCGTGGCCGGCTCGGTAACTGGTACCGATGTCGTCTCGGCTGCTCGCCAGGGGGATGAATTGGCTCTAGCTGCGATTGATGACTTTGCTACCTGGCTGGGGCGTGGCCTGTCGATGGTGGGCGATGTCTTTGATCCGGAATTGATTGTTATCGGTGGCGGTGTTGCCTCGGCGTCTGATCTATACCTGGACAAGGCCAAGGCCGAGTTTGCCCGCAATCTCACCGGTACTGGCTATCGTCCGGTAGCGGATGTGCGGGTCGCTGAACTAGGTGCGGATGCTGGGTTGATCGGTGCGGCGGATATTGCGCGCAGCGTTGTGGCTGCCGAGGGTGCGGCATCGTCGTAAAGCGTCAATTGGGGGGATTGCAGGGGAATTCGCCCGCGAAAAGGTGGGGGAATGGCTGCGGAGATGGATCGTCGGACCACCTGAACCTGTATAGTTTTAAACTGTGAATAATCGCTGGTACAAGTTCTTTAAGTACATCCTCATTGGCCCTTGGCTGCGGATCTATAATCGCCCGTACTACATCGGTGGTGAGAAGATTCCTCAGGAAGGTCCAGCGCTGATGGCGTCGAACCACCTTGCTGTGATGGATCACTTTTTCTTCCCACTGGTCTGCCGCCGTCAGCTGACGTTCTTGGCGAAGGCAGAGTACTTCACCACGCCGGGCTTTGTCGGCGGTATCCAGAAGTTTTTCTTCTCCTCGGTGGGGCAGGTGCCGATTGACCGTACCTCTGGTGATGCAGCTCGCGATGCGCTGAACGCCGGCTTGAAGGTGCTGTCACGCGGTGACCTGCTGGGCATTTCCTTGGAAGGCACCCGTAGTCCCGATGGTCGACTGTACCGCGGTAAAACCGGTGCGGCACGTGTCGCGCTGGAGGCCGGTGTGCCGGTGTTCCCAATGGCGATGATCGATACGGAGAAAGCCAACCCGATTGGTTCGTGGATTCCTCGTCCGGTGAAGGTCGGCACGATTATCGGCGATCCGATTGATCCGTCGGAGTACAAAGCCAAGTACAGCGATGAGTATGAAGCGGCCAGGGCACTGACGGATGACCTGATTAAGGAAATTCAGAAGCTTTCTGGTCAGGAATATGTCGATGCTTACGCGACTGATGTGAAGAAGTCCTTGGAGGCCGGCACCGGCTATCCAGCGGGAACCGAGCCGGGGGGAGAGCTGACCACTCCGGCTCCGGGGCCGAAGCCGACCCCTCGTCGCTGGTTCCGACGCGCTCGCTAGAATAATAAGGCGCAGATAGTTTTCGCGGCAGTGGGGCTGCACACTTCCTATGGCGATTCGGTGCATGGGTAAGATTTGCTCGGTAGGGCTCCACGGTCTTTTGGTCGCGAGGTAGCCGACGCGAGGCCCAGGCTGGAGAGGATTCCACACCGTGCGTTATTTTTATGACACCGAGTTTATTGAAGACGGCAAGACTATTGATCTTGTCTCCATCGGTGTCGTAGCTGAGGACGGCCGCGAATACTACGCGGTGTCTACCGAGTTCAATGAGAGCAAGGCCGGCCCGTGGGTGCGGGCCAACGTGCTCAATCAGCTGCCCAACCCCTCATCTTCGCTGTGGAAGAACCGGGACACGATCCGCGAGGAACTGCTGGCATTTTTCACCGAACCCGGTACGGGCAGCCCAGAGCTGTGGGCTTGGGTAGGCGCCTACGATCACATTGCGTTGGTGCAGCTTTGGGGTGATATGACCAAGCTGCCGCAGTTTATGCCGCGCTATACCCGTGAACTCAAGCAGTACTGGGAGATGGCGGGCAAGCCACGGTTGCCGAAACAGACTGCAGGTAAGCACGACGCGCTGGCAGATGCCCAGCACAATCTGCTGAAGTTTCAAAAGATTGCACAGAAGTTGCCGCTTGATTAAGCAACGGAATTCGAATATTTGGTGACCTGACTAACACCCTTCTGGCAGGGGCACTACAATGAACTTCTGTGAGTTGGACTATTGATCTCCCTGTAGATGACCTGCCCGATCTGCCACCGCTTCCCGGAGACATGGCTGAGCGCTTTGCTGATGTCGTATCCCGCCAAGCCCTACAGCAGCCAAGCTGGGATGCCCGCGCCGCTGCTAACGTGCGTCGCATTCTCGAATCGGTGCCGCCAATTGTGGTTGCGCCTGAGGTTCGTAAGCTTCGTCAGGAGCTTGCCGACGTCGCTAATGGTAAGGCCTTCCTGTTGCAGGGCGGTGATTGTGCGGAGACCTTTGAGTCCAATACTGAGCCGCATATTCGCGCCAATGTGAAGACCTTGCTGCAGATGGCCGTTGTGCTGACCTACGGCGCATCCACTCCTGTCGTAAAGATGGCTCGTATCGCTGGTCAGTACGCCAAGCCGCGCTCGAAGGACATCGACGGCGACGGTTTGCTTAGCTACCGGGGTGACATGGTCAACGGCGTTGAGCCGACCGAAGAAGCTCGAGTTCACGACCCAGCTCGAATGGTGCGTGCTTACGCCAATGCCTCTGCGGCGATGAACCTGGTACGTGCACTGACAGGTTCGGGCACTGCTGACCTGCACCGTCTGCACGAGTGGAACCGTGAGTTCGTCAGCAACTCGCCGGCTGGCGCCCGCTACGAGGACCTGGCACGCGAGATTGATCACGCACTGCAGTTCATGGCTGCCTGTGGTGTTGCGGACTCGAACCTGCAGACCGCGCAGATTTACTGCTCGCATGAGGCGCTGGTTGTTGACTACGAGCGCGCTATGCTGCGCCTTTCTGAAAACGATGGCAGCCAGGAGCTGTTCAACCTCTCCGCGCATCAGCTGTGGATTGGTGAGCGCACCCGTGGCATTGAGGATTTCCACATCAACCTGGCTGCCATGATTGGCAACCCCGTCGGTGTGAAGATTGGCCCGACCACCACGCCGGAGGAGGCTGTCGCTTACGCCGACAAGCTCGACCCGTTCTTCCAGCCTGGTCGCCTGACCCTGACTTCGCGTCTGGGCAATGACAAGGTTCGCTCCGTGCTGCCTCCCCTCGTTGAGGCTGTGGAAGCTTCTGGTCACAAGGTCATTTGGCAGTGCGACCCGATGCATGGCAACACTTACTCGGCCTCCAATGGGTACAAGACCCGCCACTTCGACCGCATTGTCGACGAGGTTCAGGGCTTCTTCGAGGTGCACCGCTCGATCGGTTCGCACCCGGGCGGTATCCACGTGGAGCTGACCGGCGAAGATGTCACTGAGTGCCTCGGTGGCGCGCAGGACATTTCCGATGTCGACTTGCCAGGCCGTTACGCATCCGCCTGTGACCCGCGTTTGAACACTCAGCAGTCGCTGGAGCTGGCCTTCCTGGTTGCCGAGATGCTGCGCAACTAGTTGCATCCAGCTCAGCTAGGTACAACTAGCCCAGCTAGTGCAGCGCCGCACTCATTAGCGCGCCGCACTTTTTACAGAGTGCTGACCGAAATGCTGTCACCCGCCGTGGCCTTAGCGCCCGGTCGGGGTGACTGCAATACGATGCGATCGTCTTCGTTCGCAGAGCCGTCGATGTCGAGCTGAAGATGCTGTTTCTCCGCTTCACGACGTGCCTGCGCAACAGTTTTACCCAGCAGCTGCGGAACCTTCACTGCTCTGGATACGGTCAGCGTGACAGTCGCATCATTGGGGTTAACCAGACGACCTGCACTCGGTGAGACTGCGTCGACACGGCCGTAGTCGCGCGAGGAGGAGGACGCGTCCTTTACTTCGCTTACCTCAATGCCCTCGCGCTGCAGAATTTGGCGAGCAGTATCCTCCGACTTGCCCACTACATTGGGCACTTCGATGCCGTTGTTAATGGTCAACGTCACAGAACTACCGCGTTCGAGGCCAGTGCCTTCCTCAGGAGACACGGAAAGAACCTCTTCCGGCTCAGCAGAGGAGGAGAACTCCGCCGATACTTCTCGGACCTCCAGCCCGGCCTTGCTCAACAGCTCACGAGCTTCATCCTCTTGAAGCCCCACGATCTTTGGCACCTTCACCGGTGCTGGCCCCTTGGAGTAATGCACAGTCACAACTGAGCCAACTTCGACGGTCTGTCCTGGAGCAGGAACCGCAAAGACCAAGCCGCCGGTGGAGACATCATCGGAAAAGACGGGGTCTCCGACCTCTTCTTTCAACGTCCGCTTAGCTAGGGCAGCGCTGAACACTTCCTTTGAGTGGTTCGCGGGATATGCGGGCACAGTCGGGCGGCCGAGACTGACCAGTACGCGAACATCATCACCGCGGACAACCCGCGCTCCAGCCAGGGGGTCCGAGCCAATAATCTGGGACACTGCGACATCGTTGTCGTAGCGCTCATCAACCACCGGTTCAAAGCCCGCCTCACTGATTGCGGTCATCGCCTGTGGTTGCGACAGCCCAGTGATAGAGGGCACTTCGCCATAACGGCCAGAGCCCAGCCACCACGCGCCAAGCCCCATGCCCAACGTGGCAACCAGGGCGATAATCAGCCACAATGCACATCCACGGCGCGTCCGCTGTCGGGTAGCTCGACGGCTCTTAGGCGTCTGAGTCTGAGCAAATCGCGGCTGCGGATGCTGTGGGTGCTGTGGACCCTGAGTGTCCGGCGGCAGCGGATATTCCGGAGCGCCTGGAACGTCGGCTGGTACGAGAGCTCCACCAGACGGCTCCGGGGATTCCCAGCCAGTGGGGTTGTACTCGTCATGGCGATCGAAAGTGCGTGTCCGCCCCGCATCCGGGTCGTCGAAATCATCGAAAATATTCGGTGGTCCCGTTGGTCGGGAAGAAACGGGGCTACCGGGTGCGTCCGTCGAGAAGCCATAGCCGTCGTGACCGAAGCGCTCGGGTGCCGTCTCTGCGGTGCCGTGTCTGTCATCGAAATGGTCGTTGCCCGGTCGGTGGAAGTCCTCTGTGAGCCCCTCCATGGCGGCAGCGTTGGCGGCTGCTGAAATGACGGGCGACGGCACGCGGAATGGTGGCAGCGCGAGTTTGTCCGCAATGTCTTCGAGTGCGTCACCGAATTCCTCGGCCGTCTCAAACCGATCCTCCGGCCTGCGGGAACAAGCGCGGGCGACCAACTCGTCGAACTCCTCGGGAACGCCGTCGATGAGCTCCGAGGGGGGCGGGACAGCTTCGTTCAATCGCTTCATGGCAACGCCGAGCGAAGAATCGGCGATGAATGGAGTGGTGCCGGTAAGCAGCTCAAAGAGCAAAATACCCGCCGCATACACATCGGAGGCAGGGGAGATGGATTCACCCGTGACCTGCTCCGGAGCCAGATAAGCGACGGTGCCGACGATGACCGAGTTAGAGGTCACCTTGGCATCAGCGGCCGCGCGCACTAGACCGAAGTCCGCCAGCTTCACTCGCCCGTCCGAGGCAATCAGCACATTTTCCGGCTTGATATCGCGGTGCACCATGCCGCGGGAATGCGCCACCGATAGGGCGCGCAGAACCGAGCGCATCACGACGGCAGCTGCATGCGGAGGCATCGGACCGCGCTGACGGAGCAGTTCGCGGAGGGTCCCACCGTCGACGAATTCCATAATGAGGAAAACATGCCCCGCCGGGTCCGTGCCCTGGTCGTAGACGTTGACGAGCGACTCGTCATTGAGGTGCGCGACCGCGCGGGCCTCACGTTCGAAGCGGATGCGGAAAGACTCGTCGTCGACAAAACGCGGATCCATGACCTTTGCGGCCACCCTGCGATCGAGCCGCAAATCGGTGGCGCAGTACACGGTGCTCATGCCACCGTGTGCGATGGTGGCTCCGATACGGTAGCGACCATCGAGAATCTGCCCCTCGACAAGCTGCGACATAAACCAGCCTTCCCTGTTCCAATCAGTTGCTTCTAATAAGTATATGGGGACGTACCTACTGCAAGACCAACGCGCTAAAGTGACCAGTGTGAGAAAGATTCCAACTTGCCACGATGTCCTGAGCGCCGACGAACCCACTCTTGCGCTGCCCGATGCCGCTGACCTCATTGGCGTCACCGTCACCCGAATTCACGCGTTGCTGCAGGAGGGTCGCCTTATTGCAGTCCACCGCGACGGCATTGCACAAATTCCCGCCCGCTTCTTTGAAGATGATGAGGTCGCGCGTTTTGTACCTGGCGCACTCGCATTGCTTGCCGACGGCGGCTACACGCGAGAAGAAACGCTGGAGTGGCTATTCACCGAAGATGAATCTCTGCCTGGACGTCCGGTGGACGCCCTGCACGGTCACCTTGCACGCGAAGTAATGCGCCGCGCACAGGCTATGGCGTTGTAAAGACCCGGACGGCGTCCTACGCTCGCCGTCCTACGCCCGCGATAGCTCCTGTCGTAATCGCCCGGCCACTGCTGTGAAAAGCAGCGGGAGGGCGATTTTTGCTTTTCGAGCGCGCCCGACGTGAGCGCGCTGCGCAAAGACGTTGTAGTTCAAGTGCTCAATTTCGCCGAGAATATCAGAGTAGAGAATTTCCGCGGCACGGATAGCTTGACGCCCTGGCACCTCCAACATGTCCACGCCGCTGCTGGCTTCGGCATAGAGTGCGCGGTTGCGAGCGATGAAGTAGGCCAATGCCTGACGTACCGCCGGGGTCGTCTGTCCCGTGGTGGCACAGTAGCCGATCTCCTCGGTACCCACTCCGAAGGCCTCCCACTCATTCAGTGGTAGGTAAATACGGCCACGGCGAAAATCCTCGGCGATGTCGCGGAGGAAATTTGTCACTTGAAAGGCTTTTCCAAGGAGCTCTGCGTAGGGGGCGGCTTCCTCACGGGAGACCCCTGTGCGGGTGCCTAGGATGGGCATCATCTCAAGGCCGATGACTGCTGCGGAGCCCCACATATACGAGTCAAGCTGCTCCCATGTTTCAAAATGAGAAATATGGCAGGATGTGGCGGGCACGTCCATCAGCATGGAGTGAACAAAGTCCGCAGAGAGCTGTGGATCGATGTCGTAGTCGCGAAAAGTCTGTGCGGCCGCCGAGATGACGGCACGGTCGCGGTCGCGGTGGACGTCGTCAAGCGAACCGATGACGACAGCTGAGTGGAAAAGCTCGCTTAAACGTGTGACCGTGGCTTCGATGTGCGTGGGGGAGCGGTCGGCATCGTCGGGGCAGTCGACGTAGTCATCGACGATGCGTGCCCAGGCGTAGAGAGACCACACCGCACGCTGCTGGTGGGGTGCCAACAGTCGCGTGGCCAGGGAATATGTGCGACCGTGGGAGGTCATAATATCGCGGCAGAGCTCGTAGGATTCTGGCAGCGCGATGGTCGAGAGAGGCTGTGGGGTGGGCATGGACAACTATGCGACCTCGGTTGATCGCGACAGGGGCGCCACCGTGGAATCCGTGTCTGCGGCGGTTTTATCGTCACGCCACGGGTACTTCCAGCTGAATTTTCCTGTGGTCAGCCAGCCGACGGCCAACCAGCCGAGAACGGTGATGATAACCATCCAGGGCACGTCGTAGAAGCGGTGGTTGCCACCGCCGGCGAACGACAGCGACAGGATGAAGGTGAATATCACGGTGCCTTGAAACACCCATCGTGGCGGGCGAATCGTTCCCATGGGAGTCAACAAGCTGGCGTAGTACCAGGGCAGTGCCACGGCATTAAAAACGCAGGCCACCACATAGGCGGCAATCATGCCAGCGACATTGTTACGAGGGGTGGCCCGGAAGAAGAACCAGGAAATCACGAGCCCCACTAGCATGATGACGGAGGAGACCACGCGTGTGTGGCTGACGATGACGTTGAAACCGATGTCGTCGTTGAACCACGCCATGACGCCGGAGATCACACCAGCGACCGCCGACGGTGCTGCCAGTGGGTTAATCACCTTGGTGTTGCCACTGATCTCGGAGATCCAGCCCCAGCTCGAGCCGGTCAGCCACGTCACCACTGCAAGCGTGCCGACGCAGACTGCGACCAACACGATGCCCACACCGGCAATCGCCGGAATCTTGCGCAGCATCTCCTGAACCGTGGTGATGGGCTCGCGCCTGGTCAACACAATCCACACGACGAAGGGCAGCGCCAGGACAGCGGTGGCTTTCAGCGCGACGCCAATTCCGATGAGGACAGCAGCGACCAGGCCACCCCGCATGTGCTCCATGCGCAGTGCGGCGACTAGCGCCAGGCTGACCAACCCGACCATCAGTGCCTCGTTGTGCATACCCGCAATCAGGTGCAGTAGCACCAGTGGATTGAGCACACCGAGCCACTGTGCGAAAGCCGGATTTGCTCCAAGCTCCCGGGCGATTCGCGGGATCGACCAGACAATGGCGGCGAAGCCCAGCAGGCACACAATGCGGTAGAGAATCACACCGACGGTGATATTGTCGCCGACAATCCGCGTGATGACCTCGCCAATTCCCAGATGTAGCGGGCCATACGGGGTGGTGGTGTTCCGCCAGTCTGCTGATACCTCCAGCAGCATCGGCCCTGGATTAGCTGCAGCTCCCTCGGTGTAGGGATCAAACCCATCGCGGACCATCGCGCCCTGCATGAGATACGAATAGACATCGCGAGAGAACAGCGGTGCGGCCATCGCGAGGGGAATTGCCCAGGCCAACAGGATTGAATTAAACCGACGCAACGTGGACTCATCGCCGCCAGCGTTCGCTGGCGCGAGAGCGTCTGCTGCGTCGCCAGAATCGGCAGAACCGGCCACGATGTCCCGGATAGTCACCTTCGAGAACAGCAGTTCCCGCCCGATGCGCAGCCACGAGATAAGCAGCAGGGCGATACCTACCCAAATCACAATCTCACAGAAAATCTGACCGTGACCGTAGGTGATCCAGTCGAGTCCCAGAGCGTGGACAAGGCCGCCACGGTAGCGGTTCGCGCCGGAACCGTAGGAGCCCAGAGCAATGAGGATGCCACCGTAGACACCCAGCTGAGCACTCCGCGATAAATTCATGTCAACCTAAACAATCGATACATTGCTGATGCATTAATCCTAGTTGGTCAGTGACCACCGGCAGACATCCGGGAGACATTCAGGAGCTAAGGCGTTTCAAACCGCTGCGCTGCAAGTCGTCCTGAAATCATGACCGTCGGCACGCCAACCCCCGGCACCGTCGTCGAGCCCGCCAGCGTCAGATTCTTTGGCATCTTCGGAGAGAAGTTGCGGGGACGGAACGGCCCCGTCTGTCGGAACAGATGTGCCAGCCCAAACGGGGAGCCAACGCCCATGCCGCGTTCTTGCCAGTGCTGAGGGGTATCGATCCGACCGACTCGCCACTTCGTAGAGATCCCGGTCAGTCCGCGCCGCTCCAGCTCAGCGGTTATTTTCGCAACGTAGTCCCCACCGATTCGCGACCAGATTAGATTGGCCGACTGCAAGTTGGGGCACGGCGCGAGCACACTGACGGGTTCCCACTGCACGCCGTTCGCATCTGTGACAATACGCTCCGGCGCACTCACCGCAGGCCGGGTGACCAGCAATGACGGGTCTGACATTAGCTTTCCACGGTGCGGTGACGAGATCTCCTCAAAGGTTTCGTTCCACTTTTCGCCAAACGAAATCAGGTGATGCCGCTTCGGCCACGTCGCAGTCTCCGAAACCGGAATCAGCCCGTGCGCCACCACCGCCGATGGAGAAAATCGAACTGGGAACAACCGTCGTGCTCCCGTCCGCTTTACGACGCTCCGAAGGCCTCGCCGCTTCGATGAGCTACTGGCGGCAGCGGTAGTCGCGTCGTGAAGCCAGCTCTGCACCACAGGTAAATCGGTAGTAGCGATGACGGCATCGGTGGGACGCTCGCCAGTTGCCGTGGTGATGGCGGAGACAAAGCCCGTCTCGTCGAGTTTCAGCCCAGTGACATCAACGCCGAAGTCGATGGTTCCGCCAGTTCGGCGGACGGCCTCGGCAAGCAACTCGCCGACGGCGCCTATACCCGAACCGAATGCGGGGGAGTGCGGATAGTAAACCCCCATGGAGGTATCCATGTGGGAAATGCAGCCGTAGACCGCACGGGCTTTAGCAGGAGGTACACCTGCGTAAAGCGCCTGGAAGCTGAAAACGCGAGCGAGATCATTATCTCCGAGGAAGGCACGAATTTTAGGTTCGAGGGCGCCGAAGGCACCGAGTCGGAGAAGCGTAGTGAGGTCGCGAAGCGCGCCGGGCCCGGTGAATAGGTCCGTAACGCGGTCAAAGCTGCGGGACATGAAGTTGTCGAAGCAGGCATTGAAGAGAGTTTGCAGCCATATGCGGAGTTTGCGGTAACCGGCGACGGTGGAGTCAGAGGCACCGAAGCGGGCGAGCTCATCGGCCATCATGTCTTCGTTGGAAAACACGTCGAGTCCGCCGCGAGTGGCAAATTCCGCACGGTAGGTGGGCGTGATTGGGGAGGCCGAAAAACCCGGGTCGATATCGCGCGCGTACAGGCCGACGGCGGCGAGGGCATCGTCGACAAGCGAGGGCATGGTCCATACAGTTGCGCCAGTGTCGAAGACTGCGGTGAGCGATTGCCCGTCGATGTCGACTGGGACGGGTTCACTGGCGCAGCGTCCGCCGACGAAGCTTTCCCTCTCGACAACGGTGACATCGTAGCCATCGGCGATGGCGTAGAGTGCGGCGGTAAGTCCGGACAGGCCTGCGCCGATGATGGTCAGTCGTGGTTTGGCGCCCTTATGAGGGCGAGTGACCGCACGTCGCAGACGCGGGGAACTACTGGGAGCACGAGTGGGGGAAGCAGCAGACATGACTACGCAACACCTGGTCTAGTGCTGACGAGCGGTGGCGCGAACGCCCATAGCAATGAGGTTCTCGCGCGAGGTTGCAGGTAGGTCGGCATTCTCGATAGTGGAGAAAGCGCGGCTGGTCAGACGGTCAATTTCACGTTCGACGGCATCGGCAGCGCCGGAATCAGCGATGAGATTGCGTAGCTCATCAATATCTGCAGCAGACGAGACCGTTCCCAGGCGTTCATCGATAAAGCGGGCCTTTTCAGGTGCGGATTCTCGGTAGAGGCTCAAAGCCTGGCCGACCAGGACGGTTCGCTTGCCCTCGCGGAGGTCATCGCCGGCGGGCTTGCCCGTGACGTCGGGATCGCCGAAAACGCCCAGCTGATCGTCGCGGAGCTGGAATGCCACACCGATGTCGCGGCCGAAGCTGCGGTAGGCCTCAACCAATTCCGCTGGGGCGCCGGCAATCGCGGCACCAATGTGGAGCGGCCGCTCGATGGTGTAGGCGGCGGTCTTGAACAGATTGATTTTCTCAGCGGTCTCGACGTGACTGTCCCGGCTGGCTTCGGCCGTGATATCGAGCAGTTGGCCACCAAGTACTTCAGTGCGCATCGCCCGCCAGGGGACAAGTGCGCGGGTTAGCGCCTCCGAGCTGAGGCCTGAAGAGTGCATCATGTCATCAGCCCAGGTCAGGGCGACATCGCCAATGAGAATCGCGGCGGAAATACCGAAGCGGTCGGCGGCTCCATTCCAGCTATTGGCCTCGTGCTTGGCCTCGAATACCTTGTGGATAGTCGGTGCGCCACGGCGCGTATCAGCGTCATCGATGATGTCGTCATGAATGAGTGCGCAGGCTTGAATGAGTTCCAGGGCACTCACCGCGTTCATCACAGCCAGGGAATCCTCGGCTGGGGAGAAACGGCCTTCGAGGCCGCCTGCTCCCAACCACCCCTGCCAGGCGAAGGCTGGACGCACGCGCTTGCCCCCATTGAGGACGAAGGAGTGGAGCGAGTCTATGGCCTCGGTGTACACCGCATCGACCGACGCGACATCGTCGCCACGGTTTTTGAGGTAATTCTCCAGCGTTTTGGTAACAGTAGCTGGTACTTCGCGGGGCTGCAGCGCGGCCAAATCCAGTTCTTCGCTCATGTGAGCCTCTCGTCGATGACGGGTAATGCTGACTCAAGAATAGGACACCGCTTAGTATGAGTGACTATGTCCTCAACAATGCCACTGTCGCCAGGCCGCCAAGTGACAATCCGCCAGGCGCTTTCAATGCCGAGCGCGGGCAGTATTCCCTTCTCGGTCGAGTTCATGCCCCCGCGTGACGACGCGGCCGAGGAACGTCTTCTCCGAGCAGCTGAGGCTTTCCATGATCTTGGTGCCTCCTTTGCATCCGTGACCTACGGCGCCGGTGGTTCTAGCCGCGACCGCACCCTGCGAATCGCCCAGCGCGTTTCGAGGCAGCCGCTTACAACGCTTGTGCACCTGACATTGGTAGAGCACACTGTCGACGAGCTGCGGGAAATCCTGCGCTCTTATCTCAGCGCGGGGCTGACGAATCTGCTCGTTCTGCGTGGTGACCCGCCGGGAGACCCGCTTGGCCCTTGGGTGGAGACCGAGGGCGGTCTGCACTACGCCAGCGAACTGATTGAGCTAATTAAGGCCGAGCCGGAGTTCGAGAAATTTGAAATCGGCATTGCGTCGTTCCCGGAGGGACATTACCGCTCGCCGGATTTGGACCATGACACGCAGTACACGCTGGCCAAGCTGCGCGCGGGAGCCGAATACTCGATTACGCAGATGTTCTTCGATATTGAGCACTACTTGCGCCTTCGAGACCGCCTGGTGGAAGCCGACCCAGTGCACGGTGCCAAGCCCATCATTCCGGGGCTGATGCCGATTACATCGCTGCGCTCAGTGCGCAGGCAGGTTGAGCTCTCCGGGGCACAGTTGCCATCCGATTTGGAGGAACGCCTGATTAAGGCAGCAGATGGTGACGAGCAGGCCAATAAAGATGAGATTCGCAAGATTGGTATCGAGTTTTCGACCAACATGGCAGAGCGGCTCATCGCCGAAGGCGTGCCGGGGCTGCACTTTATGACTATGAACTTCGCTCGCGCCTCCCAGGAAGTTTTGCACAACCTCGGCATGGCGCCCGAATGGGGCACCGGCCAGGATATGCTGCGCGGCGGTTTTTAATTGCTAAAAGTCCTGCATGTCGCGAACTCTTCGCGCCCACAGGACACCTAGCACTGAGGCTAGGACACCGGCGGCTGTGGTCACACCGGCAAATAATAGGAATTGATTCCGCTTGGTGGATCCAGCCGGCGACGAAGCCCATACATTATGGTTCTCGCCACTGGCGAGCTGCCATTCCACCTTGTTCGGTTCGGTCTGGCGGCCATTGGAGTCAGTAACCTGCTCCGGGAACGCGACGACGAAATCAACCTTCGCGCCGGGCAGGTGAGTCAAATCCATGTGGCCGTTCATCGAAATCTTGCCGCCACCGGTACGGTCTAGGTCGATGTCTACGCGATCGTCGGAAAGCTGTCGGAGCGTATCGGTGAGTTCAATGAAGTGCAGCTCGTTGAACGAGACTTCCATCTTTCCTGTGGAGGAGTCGATTACTCCCTGCGAGACGCGGTCGGAGAGATCTTCCGGTACTTGCCACTGCTCAAATTGGGAACGGACTTCCTCCGTGGGTGTTACGTGAATTGTGCCCGAGACTCTGTCGTCGCCGGAAATGGTAATGCCAGCCTGTGCGTCAAAGCAGCCGCTGAGCGGCAAGATGGCGGCAATTCCGGCCATTGCTGTGGCAATGCGCAGAGGCGAAAGTCGTTGACGTGGTGTGGAAGGTTCACTCGGTGATGATGTCACGGGGAAGATCTACTCCTAGAACTGCGAAGGGACGAGAGTCCCCTGTGAAATAAAAGTTCCTTAAAACATCTTTGAAACCAAATTGGCGGTAGAGCTGCCATGCCCTATTGGCCTCATTCGGGTATTCCGGGGTTGACAACAGAACTCGCGTCTCCGGGCGGGAATCGACCAACTCGTGGAGCAACCGTTTACCGAGTCCCCGCCCCTGAAAGCTGGGGTGAATGTGAATCTCAGACAGTTCGGCGTAGTTGCCCAAGAGCTTGACGACGTCCGGTAGCGAGCGCCCGTCCATGAGCAGTCCATCTCTTACCTGGCGATACCACCAGTGCGTGTCCAATCCTGTACGGCAGTAGCCGATGCCGACCAACCTGCAGCGCGGGTCGCGGAGAGCGTGGGCAGGGGAGAGCTCTTCGGGGTGAGCTATGGCTGCAGCAGCCATGAAGCCGGGTTGAGTGGTTTGCTTCTGCCATTCGTGGAGACGACCGGGCAAGATCGCGGGGTTGTACTGCATCGCGGTGATGTAGAGAGCCACTGCTTCTTGCAGGCGGAGATTGAAGTCTCCTGCTGTCATCGGAACCACGCTGTATTTCACAGTGACCAGATTAGCGACTTAGACGAACTTAGTTGTGAGATTACTGCAATAACATCGAGTCGAACAGTTGTGCGAAAGTATGCCTGGCGTAGTCCGGGGTTGGGGATAGATTGCAGTCAATCCCGCTAAGGGGAAGCGGAAAATCCGTGCTCATGTGAATGCTGTGTGAAAGGAGAAGCAGGGTGGTGGCAAGGTCGAACGTGGTGGAGTTTAGGGCGATTTCGCAGTCGGGTTTGGTCGCCCCGGTCGGTGTCTCAAGGCAATCGCTGGAGCTGCTGGGGCGGGCAGAGGCTCTGCTAGCGAATGCTTGGAATGCCAGCTCTGATGAGATGTTGGAGCTTTCCTACTGTGCGGCGCTGCGTTGCGCAGGCGCGCTGTTGAATCGCGACGATGTGTCGGTGGCTGGGGGTTCTGGCTCGGGCGCTCGTTCGGGCTCGGTAGTTAAGCGTCGTCGTTCGGCAACACAGAGTGCCTGGTTGCGTTTAAAGAAAGAGCAGCCCGAATTTGATAGCTGGGTCACCAAGTTTGAGCAGTTCACCGCGCTGCGTGAGGAAGTCCGGTTGGGTATTTCGCGTCGCATTGACTCTCGGCGGGCGCAGGAGTTGTGGGATTTAAGTTGTGCATTCTTGGGGGCTGTCCGGGCTGAGCTGGGTGTTCTGTCCGCGGCTGCGTAAGCCGGTGGGGGCGTGTTAGAGCGTTGCTTTCCTAAATAAATGGGGGATTGTTCGGATTCATGGAACAATAGAGGTGAGTCGCCCGTTGAAGGGGTAAGAATGAAGCTAACGGACGCCGCGTTAGCAGCACGTGGCCTGTAATTAACTTTGTTGTATCGGCATTGTTAGTTGAGGGGTCAAGGCTCGCCAGTATCGCGGTGGGCAATGCTCAAGTAGGCGATGGAGGAATTGTGGGACTATCTGAGCACGAACAGCGGATGCTCGACGAAATCGAGTCTGCACTCTACGCTGAGGATCCTAAATTTAGTTCGACGATGGCCGGAAATGCGTTCAGCTTTCCGGAGGAAAACAGCGCACCTCGTGGGTTTTCCATCCAGGTTTTTGCGCTCATGCTCCTCGGTCTGCTGATGTTGATTGGCGGCGTCGCTCTTTTCTCTGTGAGCAATTGGTTCATTGTGTTATCGGTTGCCGGCTTTGGCCTTATGTTCGGTTCCGGCGTTTGGGCTCTGACCGGCGCCGGTAAGCAGGAGAAGGCTAGTTCTGCTTCGGGGCTGAGCTTTGGAAAGTCTAAGTCCGGGGCGGCAAAGAGTCGTCGAGGGACCTCGGGTAGCCGTGGCTCCTCTGGTGATTCCACGTTGGAATCGCGTTTCCGTGGCCGCTTCGAGGGGCGTTAGGGGATAAGCCTCAAGAATTAACAAGTGAGGGCAAGCCAGCGATGGCTTGCCCTCACTTTTGGGTTAAGTAAAGAAAAGTGTGTCTTTTCCGGGCGTGTTGCGGTTATTTGATCCAGCCTTTTTGGATGCCGAGGTTG
>NZ_JASPJT010000015.1:0-37679 GCF_030232425.1 Corynebacterium sp. MSK019
CCTCGGCATCCAAAAAGGCTGGATCAAATAACCGCAACACGCCCGGAAAAGACACACTTTTCTTTACTTAACCCGCAAACGAAACCGTAAAGCAATAACCGCAAACAAAAACCGCCGCCTCCCGGAATCTTCCAGAAGACGGCGGTTATTTTGTCGGGCTGACCGGATTTGAACCGACGACCCCCTCACCCCCAGTGAGGTGCGCTACCAAACTGCGCTACAGCCCGCATGCACGAAAGTGCAACGAGCTATAGGTTACATCATTGGTGTTTGCTAGCGGAAATCGCCCCTGGTCCCTGCCCTGCCTGCCGCGTTACTGCAGGTAGATGGTCACAGGCGTGGATGTCTCCGCCATCTGCCCCTCCGGCGGATCGATTGAGGCAACCTTGCCCATAATCGCGGCCACAGAATTGGTCTGGTTGCCCTCGGCGTCGACGACGGTCACGTTCTGGTAGCCGTTGGTACGCAGCTCCACCTCAACCGATGCCGGACTCTTGCCCACCACGCCCTGTGGGATAGTGCCCCAGCCGCTGCTGCGCTCACCGGGGCCAGGGATAGCTGGCGGCGACTCGCGAAGTTGGTCGATCTCCTGCTCAAGGCGTTCACGGGTGTCATTAATCGTGCCCGACGGGTCCAAGCGATCGGTAGGGCTTGTCGTGGTTTCTTCCGGCGAGGTTGTCGTCGGCGTCGGGCTTGACGACGTCTCCTGCGTCGGCGCCGCCGTATTGTCATTTTTGTCCTCGGTTCCGGAAGTAAAGGACAAAACCAGGGCTACCAGCGCGACTACGGCCACCATCGCGGCAATGGCCGCGATGGCGACAGGCTTACCCCAGCCCTTCTTGGAGTCATCGCCGCCGCTGTTGCCACGGTTATTACCGCGGTTGTTGCCGTTGTGCGGGTCGCCGTAACCGCCTGCGCCACCTGCAGCATACTGTTGGGTTGCACCTGCTTGCTGGCTCGCCTGGCCATAGCCGCGTTCTTCTTCAGAAAGCGGGGCCCAGTACTGGCCGCTACCCTGAGCGCCGCTGCCCTGTGCGCCAGCACCTTGCGCCCCGGCCCCGGCACCTCGCGGGTTATCAAATCGTGTTTCATCGCCACGCTGCAGGAATTGCGTCTCAGAGGAGTCGCCACCGAAGTATTCGGTCGGCTGCTCGCCCGCGAAGTCGGCATCTGGGTTGTACCCGCGATATCCGTCGTCCCGCGGAATGTAGCGAGTCGCGGAGTCATCGCCGTATGAGCTTGAGGAATCGCGTCCATAGCTGTTACCTCGGCCATCGTGCTGAGAGCCGTCACGGTTGTTGCCGCGCCTGACCATTGTCAGTTCTCCTTATCGCTAATTTACTGAAACTCTAAAATGCCAACGAAAAGCCCAAAATGCAATTGTCTAAATCACATTTTGGGCTTTTCTCAGCTCAGTTCGAGCGACTAGCAGGGCTTAACCGAACTGCCTACCGGCACTTCCTAGCAGCTTCCTACCGGCGCTTCTTCTTCTCGCGGACACGCACCGCGATGCGCACCGGCGAGCCCTCGAAGCCGAACTCTTCACGCAGCTTGCGTTCCAGGAAGCGACGGTAGCCGTGCTCCAGGAAGCCGGTTGTGAACAGCACAATCACCGGCGGGCGCGAGGACGCCTGGGTGGCAAACAGCACGCGCGGCTGGCGACCGCCACGCAGCGGTGGCGGGTTCTGCTGCATGATCGCGCGCAACCAAGTGTTCAGGCGACCAGTGGAGATGCGCTTATCCCACGACTCCACGGCCTCCAGCATTGCCGGCTCCAGCTTCTGCACAGCACGCCCGGTCTTGGCGGAGATGTTCACCCGACGAGCCCACGGCACGTGCGAAAGCTGCTCTTCAATCTCGCGCTCGAGCAGGTCGCGGCGGTCCTCATCCATGAGGTCCCACTTGTTGTAGGCCACCACAAGTGCGCGACCGGAGTCGAGAATCATGCGCAGCACGCGCTGATCCTGCTCGGTAATCTGCTCGGAGGCATCGACCAGGAAAATCACAACCTCGGCGTTGTCAATGGTCGAACGAGTACGCAGCGAAGCGTAGAACTCGTGGCCCTTGGCGGTCTTGGTCTTCTTGCGGATACCAGCGGTATCCACGAAACGCCACAGCGCCTCGTCCATCTGCACCAGCGAGTCCACCGGGTCAACCGTGGTACCAGCCACGTCGCTGACCACCGCTCGGTCTTCACCGGAGAGCTTGTTCAGCAGCGAAGACTTGCCCACGTTCGGCTTACCCACCAGCGCCACGCGACGCGGCCCGGTCGGCAGCGACTTCGCACGCGGCACCTCCGGGAAGGAGGCCACAACTTCGTCCATCACGTCGGCATTGCCACGACCGTGGAGGGCCGAGGTTGGGTGCGGCTCGCCGAGCCCGAGGGCCCAGAACTCCGCGACGTCGCCAAGCTGCGAATCCGACTCAAACTTGTTGGCGGCGAGAATAACCGGCTGCTCCGCGCGCTGCAGACGTCGGGCCATAACCTCTTCCGTGGCGGTGATGCCGACGGTGGTGTCGACGACCATGACAATCACATCGGCGGTCTCCATGGCGGTCTCCGCCTGACGAGCAATCGCCGCGTGCATGCCCTTGGCATCCGGATCCCAGCCGCCGGTGTCCTGCACCCAGAAGCGACGTCCGCCCCATTCACCCAGGTAGGAGATGCGGTCGCGGGTCACGCCCGGGAAGTCTTCGACAACTGCTTCACGACGGCCAATGAACCTGTTAACCATGGTGGACTTACCAACATTCGGTCGTCCCACAATGGCCACGGTCGGAAGAGCTTCTTCCTCCTCGTCGCTGACACCAAGTGCTGCGAATGCGTTTTCCAACTCTTCCCAGTCGGCATCGTCGTCGATCTGGCCGGTTTCGGCGCGCTCGATGGCTTCGGAGATGATCGTCTCGTGGTCGGCAATCGTGCGGTCGATGAACTCGTCTGCGCTGGTGTGGCTGCCTGCGGTGCCCGGCGCGTTTTCGCTCTCCACGTTTGCGACCAGGTGTCCGGCGGTGTCGTCCTCGGAATCGTCGTAAGAGCCCTCGTAAGATTCCTCGAACTCCTCGTTGTCGACATCGTCCCAGTCCATGGTGGACCCCGGGTAGCCGGCCTCAACGACATCGAGGACGTTTTCCACGACCTCTTCAATGTCCATCTCAGAGGTGTCCAGAATGAATGCGTCCTCGGCTGGCTTCAGCGGAGAGGTCGCACGGTTGCTGTCGAGTTCGTCGCGGCGGATGACGTCGGCAAGCACGGTGTCGAAGTCGGCCTCACGACCAGCAGCGATGTCCTGGTCGTAGCGGCGGCGAGCGCGGACCTCTGCGGAGGCGGTCATGAAGATCTTCGCAGGGACGTCCGGGAGAACGACCGTGCCGATGTCGCGGCCTTCCACCACACAGCGCACAGCCGATGCGGCCAGCGAACGCTGGAGTGCGACCAGGTTGGTGCGCACAGCCGGAATCGCGGAGACCGCCGACACGTTGCGGGTGACCTCCGGGCCGCGAATCTCGCCGGAAACATCCTCGCCGTCGAGGAGGACGGCGGTGGAGTTCGGGTCATCGGAGACTTCCAGCGGCAGGGCGGCCGTCGCCTTGGCCACGGCTTCCTCGTCGGTCGGGTCGATGCCCTGGCGCAGCACCCACAGGGTGGCAACGCGGTACATAGCGCCGGTGTCCAGGTACTTTGCACCCAGCTCGGTTGCGACCATCCGGGAGACAGTCGACTTGCCAGTGCCGGAAGGGCCGTCGATGGCAACCAACAGCATGTCGTCAGTGTTCTGCTCGCTCATGTGGGCTCCTTCAGCTCCTTGGTTTTCTTCGTTCTTCTTCACTAGTGCCATTTACAGCCCCACCGCGTTGTAGAGGGAGGTCAGCTCAGCGCGGTTGAGTGCGCGGAGAGCGCCCGGGGTCTGCTCGCCCAGCTGGACAGTGTGAATCTTAGTGCGCACCAGGCGCTCGACCGGGAAGCCCGCAGTCTTGAGCATTCGGCGCACGATGTGCTTGCGGCCCTCATGCAGCTCGATGCGGACGATAGAGCGGCCCTGCCAGACATCGATGATCTGCGCCATGTCCGCCTTAGCGATGCCGTCATCAAGCTCAATGCCCTTTTCCAGCTCACGCATGACCTTGGCATCGACCTCGCCGACAACGGTGGCCATGTAGGTCTTGGTGACCTCGTAGCTCGGGTGCATCAGGCGGTTGGCCAGCTCACCATCGTTGGTGAGCAGCAGCAGGCCCTCGGTGGGCGCATCCAGGCGACCCACGTGGAAGAGTCGCTGACCAGCGCTGATCTTCTCACCGATGATGTCGCCCACACACGGGCGGCCCATGTCATCGTGCATGGTCGACTGCACACCACGCGGCTTGTTCAGGACGAAGTACTGCATGTCCTCATTGACGATGACGCGGGAACCATCAACGCGAATCACAGACGTGTTCGGGTCCACCCGCACGCCCTGCCGCGTCACAATCTTGCCGTCGACCTCGACGCGGCCTTCGTCGATAAGCTTTTCCGCCATACGACGCGACGCCACGCCTGCCTGTGCCAATACCTTCTGCAGGCGCACGCCCTCGCCTGCTTCGCTGTGCACGCGCTTGCCCGAACCGCGGCGGTTGTCGTCCACATGCTGGTGGCGCGCCGGGCGGGCGTTGGATACGTAGATGTCCTTCGCGTGGACGTTGGAGGTCTCCACCTTCGCGCCGCTGTCGCGACGGCTGCGGTTGCGCTGGGCGTTAGTGGAGCCGCGGTTGGATTGATTCTTACGGTTCTTGTGTGCCGGTGTGCCTTCTCGGCGAGCGGGTTTAGCCACTTGACCTACATCCTTTTCAAGCGTTGGAGAATGTTCTGTTTGTTAGAACGTCAGCGCCAGGCGACGCTGTTCTCTCCCCCGTGGGCCCAAAATTGGCCGGTGGAAGCAGGTTAATAAAGAGAATTACAGAGAAAGCCTCGCGCCTTGTCGTCTAGCCACCTTAGCACGTTTTTCGCAAAACGCCAGCTTAACGACGTCCCGCGCGGCCTCCACCTACAACGTCTTTTACAGCGCTGCGGCCCACTCTCGCACGCCCGGCAGCCACTGCGTAGCTTTCGCCACAAACTCCTGCCGGTCCAGCGCGCCAGCTCCCGCCTGCACCGACCCCAGCAGCGGCACCCCGGTGATGCGCGGCAGTTCCTCCAGGTTCGTCTCAATGATCGGGTCGACCTCCGCCGGCAACGAACCGCCCACCAGCGCCGTGACATTGACTCCACGGCCCCGCGCCACCTCGACGGTGAGCTCCGCCTCGTTCAGGCAACCCAGGTCCAACCGCGTCACGACCACCATCTGACTACCCGGCAACAACGCCGCCAGCTCCGGCAGCGCCCAGTCCTCGCCGAGCCGCACCAGCAAGCCGCCCGCGCCCTCCACGAGGACAACGCGGTTCGGCCCGTCGATAAGCTTGATCTTTTCAGCGATCTCCGTGGCGTTCGGCAGGCGCATTCCCGCGCGCTGCGCCGCCGCCACCGGCGCCATCGGCTCGGGGTAACGCACGAAGCCATGCAGGTTGTCGATCCCCGTCAGCTCCGCGACAGTGTCCAAATCACCGCCATTTGGGCCCGGAAAACCAGTCTGAATTGGCTTGACGACGTGCACCTCCTTTCCCTCCTCGCGAAGTGCCGCCGCCAGGGCTGCCGTGCCGATGGTCTTTCCAATATCGGTACCGGTGCCGGTGACAAGGACGATGCTCATGGTGGGTGGTGCTCCTTTTTGGTTGCGCTACTTGCGTTCTTCCTCGGCGGCGACGATGGCGGCGATGGCCTCGCAGATACGGTCGACCTCGTCATTGGTGCTGATGTACGGCGGCATGGTGTACACCAATTTGCCGAATGGCCGCAGCCACACCCCGGCATCGACAGCCGCTGCCGTGGCCAAGCCCATGTCCACCGGGCGCTGCATCTCCACGACCCCGATTGCGCCAAGAACCCGCACATCGGCCACGGCATCGCTGCTGGCTAAGGGCTGGAGCTGGTTGCGAAGTCGGGATTCGATGCGCGGGACATCCTCACGCCACTGCCCTTCTGCAATCAGGTCGAGCTGCGCGCAGGCCACGGCACAGGCCAACGGGTTGCCCATGAAGGTCGGGCCGTGCATGATGCCTCCGCCTGCGCCACTGGAAATGGTGCGAGCCACGTCGGCGGTGGTGAGGGTGGCTGCGAAGCTCATAAAGCCGCCGGTCAGCGCCTTGCCGACACACATAATATCCGGCACAATCCCGGCCGCCTGCGTCGTGAACAGGTCACCGGCCCGGCCGAAGCCGGTGGCGATCTCATCCGCGATGAGCAGAATCCCGTGCTTGTCACACAGCTTCCGGAGCCCCACAAGCAGCTCGTGGTCATGGAACCGCATGCCACCAGCGCCTTGGACCACCGGTTCAATAATGATGCCGGCGACGGAGTCGTCGATAAGCGAATCGAAGTGCGCGAGATAGCGTGCGCGCTCCTCCTCGGTTGCGCCGCGGGCGGGTGGTTTGTCGGCGAAGACCTGCGGAGTCCACTGCCCCGTCCACAGCGAATGCATGCCGCCCTCGGGGTCGCAGACGGTCATGGGCGCGCGAGTGTCGCCGTGATAGCCGCCGCGCCAAGTGGCCAGGCGGGTGCGCTCGGGATGGCCTTTGGCCTGCTGGTACTGCAGCGCCATTTTGATAGCAACCTCGACGGAAACCGAGCCAGAGTCCGAGTAGAAGATGGCATCGAAGCCGGGGCCCGCGAGCTTTAGGAGCTTTTCCGCCAGCTCAATGGCCGGACGGTGTGTGAGTCCGCCGAACATGACATGCGACATCGTGGTGACCTGCTTCTTCGCGGCTGCGACCAGCTTCGGGTGCGAGTGGCCGTGACAGGCGGCCCACCAGCTGCTCATGCCGTCGATGAGGGTGCGGCCGTCGGCGAGGTGGAGGTTCACACCCTCGGCGGACTCGACCAGCTTGGGCGCAACCGGCGACGGGATGGGGCCGTATGGGTGCCAGATGTGGTCGGCGTCGAATTGGGCGAGGTCGGCGATGGCTGGCCGGGTGTGTGGTTGGGCGGGTGGTTGGGCGGGCGGCGGGGTGTGCGGCTGGGCGGTTTCCGAGGCTGTCATGATACTCAAGCATAATACCTGTACAGCGCCAGACTTGAACGCCGTTCGGGGTTGGTGGTGGAGCTTCTCGCAAGGATTACAGACAGTCTCAGCGACTTTACGACACCCATGTCACCTCGTGGCAGCTGTGGAGGTGGCATGAGGTGACACCTGTGTCGTGAAGTGAGGTTGGGGTGGCCCGATGAGCCAGCCAGCTAGTACAGCCGCCCCGCCTGGCTCCACACTCGTCGGCGACGCATGGCCAACTCGGCCGCCTTACCTGTGATTGTGATGGGCTGCCGCGCGAAGGCGTAGTTTCCGCGATAGCAACTGCCACCATTTGCCAGGTGACGTCGGATTTCCGCGGCTGCTTGCCGCAAGGTGGCTACGGCGGAGCCGTCGAAAAGCTGTGACCAGACGATCCGGATGACATTCAACCCGAGGTTCTTCAGGCGCTTTTCGCGCTCCAGCTCCTTTGCGATTGCCACCTGCGTGTCCGCGACTCCACCGTCGGTGTATTTCATACGGCCGTCGAACTCGACGACCAGCCCAAGTTCGGGCAGGTAAAAGTCCACGCGTGCGATGAAGCCACGATCATCCCGAAAGGAAACCTGCTGAAGCAACGGAGCCCGAGAATCGTCGACAGCAGCTAGCCCCGCCTGGACGATTGCTTCTTTAGTGAGCGATTCCCCAATGCTTTCCGACGACGCTGTCGCTTGCCCCAACAATCTCCTGGCCTGTGCATTTCCCGGAGCACGCGGATATGCAGCCAACGTGGCCAACAGTTCCTCGGTGTCGGTGTGGCGCTGGAGGGCGGCGTCGGCAAGCACTAGTGCATTGTGCGGGGTGCGGGAACGGCAGACGTCGATGACGGACTTTGGGACATCGGTGACGAGGCGGCCATCGATTTCTACGATGTCCTCGGGGAGAATCCGGCCGGAGACGCGGATGAGGCGTTTGTGCGGCTGGTACGGGCCATTCGGCGTGCTTCGCGATTGCCCGCGCGTGCGGCCGGAGTTGGCTATCGCGATGGGAGTGTTGTGCGTAAGTAGAGGTAAACCGTGGAGAGCAGCGGCGGCATCGCGGGTGACTACGGTGGTGGTGCCGCGATGGACGAGCGCTTTGATTTCCAGGATGTAACGTTCGGTGCTGTTTAGGGTGAGCCACCTGTCGACCGGCACGTACGCGCCGTGTGCGAGCCACAGGAGGCTGCCGCTTTTGGCTCGCTGGCGGAGATCTCGGCCGGAGTGCTGGCCGATTCGGGAAATTGCGAATGTGCTGGGGCGGGCGCATTCGCGCTGCTGGCCGGTACGGATGATGTCGTCGGCGTCGTAGATCCACTGCGGCATCGGATTGCGCTCCTGAGGTCCATGCATTTGCTGGCTGGCGGGTGGTGGTGTGAGTGTTGGTGAGTGTTTGCGTGTTTGCGAGTGTTTGCGAGTGCTTGTGAGTGCTACGTTCTCATTTTTGGGCTCACACGGAGGCTCAGGAGGCGTCGATTTGGCGTCGACTGTGGATAGTTTGCAGTTTTCGGGAGTTATCCACAGTGTGTGTGGTGGGTGTGGTGGGTGTGGTGTGGTGGGTGTGGTGGGTGCGGTGGGGGTGCAAAGGCTCGCAGTGAGCTGTCGTGAGCAGCAAACCCAGCCCCAAAATGCGACTTCACGACACCTATGTCACCTCGTGGCAGCTGTGGAGGTGGCATGAGGTGACACCCGTGTCGTGAAGTGGATCGATGACCGTCAGGCGAATCGAAAACCGTGAAGTGGGTCGTTCAATAGAGTGAACCCCACCTAGTCCAACGGCTCGTCGATCAAGTCGACCTCAGGCAGCAGCGGAGCCAAATCAGGCAGCTGGTCCAGCGAATCAATCCCCAAAAGCTCCAGGAACAGCGTCGTCGTAACGTACAAATGCGCACCGGTTGCCGGGTCCTCTCCGGACTCCGCAATCAGACCGCGCGCGACCAGCGTGCGCATCACGCCATCAACATTGACACCACGCACACCGGAGACCTGCGCACGCGTGGCCGGCTGTCGGTAAGCCACTACTGCCAGCGTCTCCATAGCTGCACGTGAGAGCTTCGACTGCGAGCCATCCAGCAAGAATCGCTCGACCGCGCTGGCGTGGGCGGGAGCTGTGTAAAACCGCCAGCCCTCATCCGTTTCGCGTAGCTCAATGCCGCTGCGACGTGCACGGTATTCGTACTCGATTTCGCGAAGCACGTCACGGACATCACTTGCGGAAACATCCAGCGCCCGCGCCATATCCTCCGCCGCCACCGGCGTATCGACTACCAGCAGAATCGACTCAACGCCTGCTCGCAACGGGTCAATGGGCGGCAACTGAGCCGAAGAAGCAGACGCGGGCTCCACGGCCTGCTCGGATGGTCCGGAACTGGTTTCGCTCATGCGGGTCAGATTACGCAACCTCCCGCGCCGGGCGCTAATTGGCCGGGCGCTAATCAGCTGTTAGCGCCAGCCCAACCAAGCCCACGCCCAACAGCCAAGTCCCAACAGCCAGCCCCAACAGCCAGCCCCAGTCACCTACTCCCAGTTCGCCGCCGCCACGACGGCCGGGTCCACGTCCAGCCCGGTCCAGGCCACGTGGATTTCCTCCAGCGCCTCCTCCTGCTCCACACCGATCGCCTTGGCTCGGTAGAGCTCCAGCAGCGCCAGGAACCGCCCGACAACCTCCATGGACACGCGGCACTCCGAGGTCAGCTGCGTAAACGTCAACCAGGTCCCCTCGCCGGCCAGCCGCAGCGAGTCCAGAATTTTGCCCGCCTGCTCCGGCACGGACACGGGCACACCGTGGATGTGCCCGACGCCGACTTCCTCCGGCGGCTTCGGACGCATCACGACGGCCGCAAACTCGGCGAACTCCCCGAGCGACATGCCCAGGCGCACGGGCGGCAGCAGCTCCTCGAACTGCTTGTCCGGCCCCACAGCTCGCGGATAGCGCCGCGGCGCGGTCTTCTGCCACTCCTCGAATTGGTCGGCTACCTTGCCATACGCCTGGTATTGCAGCAGTCGGGCGAACAGCAGGTCGCGTGCTTCTAGCAGTTCGAGGTCTTCTTCGCTGTCGACGTCGCCACGCGGTAGGAGCCGTGCGGTTTTGAGGTCGAGCAGCGTCGCTGCCACGACGAGGAATTCGGTGATTTCGTCGAGGTCACTGACTGCGTCGAGGCTGCGCGTGTATGCGATGAACTCGTCTGTGACCGCCGCCAGCGCGACTTCGGTGACGTCCATCTTTTTGCTGCTGATCAGCTGCAGTAGCAGGTCGAATGGGCCGTTGAAGTTCGCGAGCGCGACGCGGAAGCCGGTGATTTCTTCCTGCACGCCCTCGCTTGACGACGGTTCGGGAGTGTAACTATCCGGGGAAGTCACCTATTATTTGCGGCCTTTGCGCTCGATGACCTCGCGGGCCAGGTTGCGGTACTGTGCCGCAGCTGGGGTGTTTGGCGCCCAGGTGGTGATGGGCTCACCGGCGACGGAGGTTTCCGGAAAGCGGACGGTACGGGTGATGACCGTGTCGAAGACCTTGTCGCCGAAGACCTCGATGAGGCGTTCCATGACTTCCTTGGCGTGACGCGTGCGGCGGTCGAACATGGTGACCAGAATGCCGGAGACTTCCAGGTTGAAGTTCAGGCGGTCGCGAACCTTGGCCACCGTGTCGGTGAGCAGTGCCAGGCCGCGCAGGGAGAAGTATTCGGCCACCATTGGGATGATGACGCCCTCGGCGATGGTCAGCGCATTGACGGTCAGCAGGCCCAGCGATGGCTGGCAGTCAATGATGATGAAGTCGTAGTCATTCATCACTGGGCGCAGTGCGCGTCCGAGGGCCTGCTCGCGGCCGACTTCGTTGACAAGCTGAATCTCCGCAGCCGACAGGTCAATGTTGGCCGGGACAAGGTCCAGGCCGGAGACCTTGGTGTGATGAATGGCATCGCGGACATCGGTGGTGTCGTCGACGATGAGGTTGTAGACCGTCAGGTCGAGTTCCTCATGGGGAACACCGAGACCGGCGGATAGTGCGCCTTGCGGGTCCAAGTCAACGAGCAGGACTTTACGACCGAACTCTGCCAGCGCCGCACCCAGGTTAATGGTCGAGGTGGTCTTACCCACGCCGCCCTTCTGGTTACACATTGCCAGGATGACCGCGGGGCCGTGACTGGTCAGGGGTGCGGGTTCCGGTAGCTCGCGCACCGGACGACCGGTGAGACCGAGTTCAACTCGATCGGCCTCAAACAACCCTTCTTCAGCCACAGTCAATCCCTCTTCCTTGAAGATTTCTCATCAATTCTACTGCGCGATATATTACCGCCACATATTACCGCGAGTATTCAGCCCGTGGGTGAGCCCCCGCCCAGACTCGTCGCATATTCTCCGCGGTAATCATGGTGTAAATCTGGGTCGTCGTCACCGAGGCGTGCCCCAGCAGCTCTTGGACAACGCGCACATCGGCACCGCCCTCAATCAGGTGTGTGCCGAAACTGTGGCGCAGGGTGTGCGGGGAAATTTTCACCTTCAGCCCGGCGCGCTCACCCAGCTCCGCAAGTGTATTTCCCGCCGACTGCCGAGACAGCCTGCGCCCCAGCGAGTTAATAAACAGTGCCGGCCCGGAGTTCGCCCGCACCCAGCTCGGCCGCCCGCGCGTCAGCCACGCATCCAGCGCCGCCATAGCCGGCGATCCCACGGGCACGATGCGCTCCTTGCCGCCCTTGCCGCGCAGCAGCACCAGGTTGGTTTCGCGGTCCACGTCATCGATATCCAGGCCGGTGACCTCGGAGACGCGAGCTCCTGTCGAGTACAGAAACTCCACCAGTGCACGGTTGCGCAAGTCGGTCACGTCAGCGGTGTCGTCGTCGGGGATGGACTCGATAAGCCGGGTGACCTCATCAATGCTGAGCGCCTTCGGATACCGCGAGGGCTGCTTCGGCGGCGCCACCCGCTTGGCGACATCCACGTCCAACGCGCCCTCACCCACCGCAAACTTGTGGAAGCTCCGCACGGCCGACAGCGACCGCGTCACCGAGGTCGGGGCCAGCGCCGGCCTGCCCGCCGACTTGTCTCCCCGCGCGAGATACGCCAGGAACTCTGACACATCCTGCTCGGTGACCTGTGCCAATTCCGTGCGGCCGATGCCCCGCAGATAGGTGCGGTACTTCTCCAAGTCACGCTTATAACTGGCGAGCGTATTCGCCGACAGGCCTTTTTCCACCGCGAGGTAGGTCACGAAGGCGTCGACAAGCGAATCGATCGAACTCATCGGATACGTTTCAGGTCCGCGCCGGCGCCGAGCTGCTCTGTTCGACGCTGAGCCAGAGTCGTCGGTCGAATATCGAACGGCTCCGCGACCGAGCGTGGCGTGGCACCCCTCAGCAGCACCTCCGCCGCCAGCAGAATGCCGGACAGCGCGATACCATTGAGGATCTCTCCGCGCAGCGCCATCGCCACCGCGTCCTCCACGCCAATCCACGACGCAGTCATGTCCGCTTCCTCATCGTGGGCTTCCGGCTTATCGACGGCACGGAGCCCCCTGGCCAGATAGATCCGAACCGCTTCCTCTGCGAAGCCGGGCGAGCTGAACATATCGGTAAGCAGGGACCAGGACTCGGCCTCCAGTCCGGCTTCCTCGACCAGCTCACGCTTGGCGGCCTCCAGTGGGTCCTCGTCCGCGACATCGAGAAGTCCGGCCGGCAACTCCACCAAGCGCTGCCCCGCTGCCTGCCGCCACTGATTCAGCAGGTAGAGGCGGTTATCCTCATCTGTGGCAACGACTGCGACAGCGCCGAAATGCTCCACGATCTCGCGGGCGGACACATTCCCGCCTGGCATTCGCACCTGGTCGCGGCGGACCGCGATGATAGGTGCCTCGAGAACAATCTCGGAATCAACAACGTCAAATTGGTGCGCCATGAGCTTCACTCTAATAGGTAGGCCGGATTCGCCCTCGCGGAGCTAAGCTAAGCGCGCTTGAGGGCTGCGGCGATGAGGCCGTCGAAAAGCGGATGGGCGCTGGTGGGGCGTGACTTCAGCTCCGGGTGCGCCTGCGTGGCCACGAGGTATGGGTGCACGTCCGTGGGGTATTCGACGAATTCGACGAGTTTGGCGTCCGGCGAGGTGCCCGAGATGACCAGGCCTGCCTCTTTGAGCTGGGCGCGGTAGGCGTTGTTGACCTCGTAGCGGTGGCGGTGGCGCTCGGTAACTTCGGTAGCGCCGTAGAGGCGCGCGGCGACGGAGTCTTCGGCAAGCTTCGCCGGGTAGGAGCCCAGGCGCATGGATCCGCCCAGGTCAGCCTCACCGGAGACGGCCTGGAGCTGTTCCTCCATCGTGGCGATCACCGGCTCGGCCGCGTTCTCGTCGAACTCAGTGGATGAAGCGCCGTCAACGCCTGCGGTGCGCGCCGCCTCGATGACGACACACTGCATGCCCAGGCAGATTCCCAGCAGTGGCGTGCCGGTTTCCTTGGCGTAGCGGATGGTCGCAATCTTGCCTTCGATGCCGCGACCGCCGAAGCCGCCGGGGATGACGATCGCGTCAACGCCGGCCATGTTCTTCTTCAGCCCCTCCGGGGTTTCGCAGTCATCGGAGGCGACCCAGCGGATGTTCGCCTTCACGCGGTGGGCGAAACCGGCGGCACGCACAGCTTCCGCGACGGACAGGTAGGCGTCCGGCAGGTCAATGTACTTGCCGACGAGCGCCACCGTGACCTCGCCCTTCGGGTTGTGGACGCGCTCGAGCAGGTCTCCCCACACGGCCCAATCCATGTCGCGGAACGGCAGGTTGAGGCGGCGGATGATGAAGGTGTCCAGGTGCTCTTCATAGAGGACCTTCGGGATGTCGTAGATGCTCGGCGCATCCGGGCAGGACACCACTCCCTCGCGGTCGATGTCGCACATCAGCGCAATCTTGTTCTTGAGGGAGTCCGGGACGTCGCGGTCGCATCGCAAAACGACGGCATCGGGAACCAGACCAATCGAGCGAAGCTCAGCCACCGAGTGCTGGGTGGGCTTGGTCTTCAGTTCCTTGGAAGGGCCGAGGTACGGAACCAGCGACACGTGCAGGTAGAAGACGTTTTCGCGGCCGACGTCGTGACGCACTTGACGCGCGGCTTCCAGGAAGGGCTGCGATTCGATATCGCCGACGGTGCCGCCGATTTCGGTGATGACCACGTCGGGCTTTTCGCCGTTCGCGTCCGCGTTCCCCATGGCGACGATGCGGGATTTAATCTCGTCGGTGATGTGCGGGATGACCTGGACGGTCTGGCCGAGGAATTCGCCGCGGCGCTCCTTGGCGATGACCGAGGAATAGACCTTGCCGGTGGTGACGTTGCCGCCGGCGGAGAGATTGCGGTCGAGGAAGCGCTCGTAGTGACCGAGGTCCAGGTCGGTTTCTGCGCCGTCTTCGGTGACGAAGACCTCGCCGTGCTGGAAGGGGTTCATGGTGCCCGGATCCACATTGAGGTAGGGATCGAGCTTCTGCATAGTCACTTTCAGACCACGCGAGGTGAGCAGGCGGCCGAGCGAAGCCGCAGTTAAGCCTTTGCCGAGGGAGGAGGCAACGCCTCCTGTAACGATGATGTATTTCGTAACCACGGGACTTCAGAATATCGCTTGCGCGGGTGTGAACGCAAGCGACTTTTCATAATGGCGGATGTTGATTACGCAACTAGGTAAGGCTCTCGAAAATCATGGTCGCCTGGATGCATAAACGCGATCACGTCGTTACCCTCGGGGCTATGACTGATTTAACGAATAAGACCATTGCAGTATTGGCCACTGACGGATTCGAGGACTCCGAGCTGACTAGCCCGGCTGAGGCCGTGAAGGATGCCGGTGCGACCGTGCACGTTATCTCCACCGAAGAGGGCTCCATTGAGGGCAAGAATGGCACGAAGGTGGACGTCGATAAGCTCACCAGCAGCGTTTCTGCTGATGATTACGATGCTCTAATCCTGCCGGGCGGCACCGTGAATGCTGACCAGATCCGCATCGATAAGGATGCCGTGGCCCTGGTGAAGGGATTCGCCGCAGCTAACAAGCCAATCGGCGTGATTTGCCACGGCGGTTGGATTCTCACCGACGCGGAAGCCTTGAAGGGCCGCACGATTACCTCCTACATCAGCGTCAAGACCGACCTGGTGAACGCTGGCGCTAACTGGGTCGACGAGGAAGTTGTCGTTGACGGCAACCTGATTTCCTCGCGCACCCCGGCTGACCTAGAGGCTTTCAACAAGGCTCTCGTGGAGAACTTCTAGGCCACTCGCCTGCCTCAACACTCATCAAAGGAAGGCTGTTGCCATGAGTTCATACTGGGATAATCCGGAGTCACTGTGGGATCAGATTCCACAAAATGATCAGGAAGATGCTTCCGAGCAGCAGCCTTCCGCGGCTGAGCAGCCTCCCGCGCAGCAGCCCTCCACGCCCGAGCAACCTCCCACACCTGAACAGCTTCCGCCACAGCAAATGCGTTACCAGGGATTGCTCTCGCACAACAACATCGTTATCCAGCAGATTCGAAATTTCATGGCGGATGATTTCGACATCCTGGATAGCGAGGGCAATTGCATCGGCAAGATTGAAACTACTGGCGGCACGTTGAGCCGCATGTTTATGGGCTCTCGTCGTCTGACAGTGTCCGAACCAGACGGCACTCCGGTATTCGTTATTACCGATCCGACCGATTTCGCCCTCGACAGCTACGAGGTCTACTACCCCGACCCGCAGGCAACAAGCCCTGAGGGCAAGCAGCAGGTCGGAGCAGACTCATCGCGCCTATTGGCAACTATTCAGCAGAAATTTGCGTTCTTTAAACGGCGACTGGAGATTTCTATCCCCGGTTTTGCTCATTGCGAGGTCAACGGCGACGTTTGGCATTACGACGCAACCTTCAAGATCAATGACATCGAAGTTGCACAGATATCCCGCAAGTGGTCGGGTTTCGCAAATATGCTAACCGGCAATGAGCGCTATCTACTGCAGCTCAAGGATGATTTACCACCACAATTGCGCGCTGCCATTATTGGTGCCGCCATTGCACTGGATTTGATGGCGAAAAAGGCGCGCTCCGACAGCTAGTAACTGCTGCCGACAACGCGCCCTACCCCTTGTCCGGTTCTACTGCCGGTTACTGTCGCGGTCGCGACTATCGCTACCGCGATTCCGCAGCCTGAGCAATACGTCCGTCGATTTCCGTGATGCCATCAGAAACGGCATTGACGTGTTCTGGACGAACACCGGCATTGTCATTGATGCCGCCTTCCACAAAGCCAGTTACCGGCACACACGGAACTTCTACGTTGCGCCCCAGCGCATTGGCGACCTGCGCAATTGCCCGTGGCGAGAAAGTCAGTCCGATGTGGCCCGACAGGTCCGCAGAGCACCCATCCTGCAGCAGAATGTTGTTGGACGTTGGTGCCTGCCACTGGCTTGCAGCCATTGGAGTGACGGCTTCATCAACCTGGGTAGAGATTGCAACATAGTTGACACCGGGCTGCTCCAAGCCGCCCTCATTCATCTTGGCCATGAACTCGCTATGCTGCAGCAGATCCACCAGGCTCGGGCTGACGATGTACCCCGCAGCCTTGTTGCCAGCATTGTCGAACTGGTCGAGCTGCTCCAAACCATAGGAGATACCGAGCAGCGATGTGCCGTGCAGGACGCCCGCCAGGGACACAACCGTGCCTATACCCCGGCCCTGCTCCTGCTTGGCGTAAGCGGCAGCCAATGTGCCACCAGCAGAGTGACCAACAATATCGACGGCGGTAGCACCAGTTTCAGCCTTGAGAGCGTCAATCTTTGCAGTCAGCTCAGCCAAAGCGGTGTCGAGCGGGGTCATGTTGCGCATGGTTGGAATAGAGCCCAACACCGAAAACTCGTCAGGGCCCAGCTTGCCGACGTTAAATGCGTACAGACACTTCCCCATTGCCTTTAGCTCTGGTGCCATGCGCGCATAGGTTTGGTACGAGTTCGAGTTCATCCCGTGGATCATGACCACCGGATTCTCACCAGGAGCAGGAACACACTGCACGTTTGTGCCCTCTGGACTGGTGTTTTCCGTCATCCCCTGGTTGACCATGACAGTGGGGAAATCATTTGCCTTTGGGCCCCACTCGCCCATTTCGGTCCAGGACAGGACCTGACCATTACCAGTTGCCGAAGCCGGTGCGGCAACCGCGATAGGAGCCGCTGCCACAGCGACACCAGCTGCGGCTACCAGTGCTGTGGCCGACCGTGCCAGCTTCGAAAATGCCCGATGAGTGCCCATGATTACTCCTTGCATAGAGCAGTGAATAGTAAAACGGTTCCAATAAGAACTACGGCATGGGAAAGAGCAAAAACAGGCTATGAATCGCTATCGTACTCTGAAAGGCGACCAATCAAAGCCCCTAAATAGGGTTAATAAAATGTGAACTAAATATAACTATAATACTATCCACCTCCAGCTCTGCAGGCTTTTAAAGTGATACCGACCACAGGTCAAAACAAGCCATACTTCCGTTGCAATGCCACAGGATTGCTACCGATACCTAAATCGCCGGTGAGGCTAAACACCTGTTCCACAATCATTTCGAACAGCCAGCACTACGGGCGCTCGGCGCCTCCAACCCAGAAAGCAGCACAGAATCGACGACACAATCCACTACCAAGACTCCTAACCTGTCGACACCCCCGACCTGGACAACGGAAAGCCCCGGGGCCACTGGTTACACCGGCGCTCCCACTGGTGAGCCGACGGCTATAAACAAAACAATTTCGCATTGTGCGAAATCCTCGCAGGGACTCTACGAACAAGGCACCACCTGGTTTACCGACGGCACCTCCGGCTGGACACAGTATTGCGCCAACAATTTCTATGACGGTCCTTCCACGAACACCGCCCCGGAGCCTCAGAACAACGAGCCATCCCCGTGGGTTCAAGGCCAAATCGACTGGGCCGATTGCCTGAACTCTGGCCATTCCGAGGAAGAGTGTCGCGAGATGTTGAATTAGGCAACCCCGCCGCCTTCCACGAGATATGATGCGCAAGTCCGACTCTTCCCTGCTGTCCGGCACCTGGGTGGACCGCATGTGGGGAACCAAGATCAAGGACAAGCGCAAGGCAGCCAAGCAGGATGCCACCGACGGTAAGCCGTCGATTAACCCGCCGTGGACTGCAGCCCGCGGCTCCCGCGTGCTGACCATCATCGCACTCGTGGTCATCACCATCGCTGCATTTGCCGAGACAGAAATCTCCGCCTCGAGTTTCTTCACCGGCCTGGCCAACCTGCCAGAGACCATGGCGCTGTTCCTGCCGCCGTCCTCCGGTGGTATTGCCGGCGAGATTGTCCAGCTGCTTCTCGATACCCTGCAGATCGCCTTCGCCGCCACCTTCCTCGGCGCTATCCTCGCCATCCCGATTGGCGTCATGGCTGCCTCCAACGTGGTCGCCAACAAGTGGGTACACGGCTTCTTCCGCGTTCTGATCGTGGTCATCCGCGGTATCCCGGAGCTGATTCTGGCCATCATCTTCGTGGTCATCTCCGGTCTGGGCCCGGTCGCCGGTACGCTCGCGCTAGCTCTAGGTGCCGTTGGTCTACTGTCCAAGCTGGTCGCTGACTCGCTGGAAGAAACCGACACTGACGTGCAGGAAGCCCTGCGCACTACTGGCGCAACCGAGTCGCAGATTTTCTTCGCCGGCACCGTTCGCCAGGCAATCCCGTCTTTCATTGCCCACTGCCTCTACCTGCTGGACACCAACATCCGCTCGGCCACGTTGCTGGGTGTCGTCGGCGCAGGCGGCATCGGCTTCCAGCTGCTCAATGCTTCTCGAGTCAACCAGTTCGACGTCGTCACCTACATCCTCATCCTCATGGTCGCTGTCGTCCTCGTCGTCGAGGCGCTGTCCATGTGGCTGCGTGCCGCCGTCCGCTAATCCCCCCCCCAGTCCCCGTCTCCTTCTACCGAAAAGGAAAATCTCCATGACTTATCAGCTCGCTATCTTCGACATGGCTGGCACCACCATCGACGACCGTGACGAGGTCTACCGCGTCCTCCGCGAAGCCACCGAACGCGAAGGCGCTCGCTACTCCGACGAGACTTTCCAGCAATACATGGGTACCGAGAAGTTCTGGGCGATTGGCAATCTGCTCCGTGAGGGCGGCATCGAGCCGACCCCAGAGGTCCACAACCACGCGTGGGAGTTCTTCCGCGCCGAGCTTGCTCGCACGTACAAGGAAAACCCGCCGACCCCACTGCCAGGCGTCGAAGACATGCTGAACGCCCTCCACGATAAGGGCATCAAAATCGGCTTGACGACGGGCTTTGCGCGCGAAATCGTCGATATCATTGTCTCCTCCATGGGGTGGGACAACGGAATCATCGACACAGTTGTCGCCGGTGACGAAGTCGAGCACGGCCGCCCCGAGCCCGACCAGATCCTGGCTGTTATGGAGAAGCTCGGTGTGACCGACGAGGCGGCCGTGATTAGCTCCGGTGACACCGATGCCGATGTCCGTTCCGCCCAAAAATCTGGCGTGACAAGCGTCGGTGTGCTCACCGGCCACCTGACTCGGGAACAGTTCGACGCCCTCGGTGCCGACCACGTTCTGGATTCGTCCGCGAACCTGCTGGACCTTGTTGGAGAGTAGGACCCAGACTGTAGATCTGACCGAATAGGTACACAACACTGATGACAACTCCGACTCCCTCGACACCTTCCACTCCTACTGCACCGATGGAAAGGGCCCAGACACTTGTCTGGCACGGCGGTAGCGACTTTCGCATGCAGGAAGTTCCTATTCCTGCTCTGCAAGAAGGCGAAACCCTAGTGGAAATCACCACCGCTACGATCTGTGGCTCCGACCGTCACACCGTGCTCGGTCGCCGCAGCGCACCGTGCCCCAGCGTCCTCGGCCACGAGGGAGTCGGAGTCGTCCGCGCCACCCGCAACCCAGATTTGCAGGTTGGCCAGCGCGTTGTGTTCTCTGTCACCGCGCCATGCATGGAGTGCGACCGCTGTGAACGCGGCATGACCGCCAAGTGCCGGAATTTGAAAAAGACTGGTCACGAGGCCTTCGATAGCGACTGGCCTCTTTCAGGGACCTATGCTTCCCATATTGTGCTGCGCAACCATCAGCCAGTGGTAGTAGTCCCCGACTCGCTTCCCGATGTCGCTGCCTCCATCGCGACCTGCGCCGGCGCCACAGTGATCGCTTGTATGGAACAGGCTGGACCCCTTGCAGGTAAACGAGTCCTGGTTATGGGCATCGGCATGCTCGGCCTCATCGCTGTTGAGGCAGCTGTTTTTGGTGGCGCCGCTGAGGTTGTGGCCATGGACCGCAACCAGACTCGGCTTGAATGGGCACGACAGTTGGGTGCGGTTGCGCCCGACCCGTCGGCTGCTGGTGCCGATTCCGAACCAGAGCCTTTCGATATCACCCTCGAGTTCTCCGGTAGCGAATTCGGAGTCGCTACCTGCATCGGCAGCCTCGACATAGGTGGTCGAGCGGTGCTGGCCGGAAGTGTTGCCACGTCACCGGCTTATGCCCTCGATCCGGAGTGGCTCGTCCGTGGCTGGCGCACCATCACCGGTGTCCATAACTACGAGCCACGGCATCTTGCGCAGGCGGTAGAGTTCCTTGCTGACTCCCAGATTGATTGGGACACGGCTGTGTCGGGACCAATTGCGCTAGAGGATGTGCCTGCGGAGGTGGAGGCGGTGCAGGATATGTATTTGAGAGCGACTGTGACGTTTTCCTAGCAACCGCTGGAAAGAAAAGGTACGCAACAGAAAGAATTTCAACCAAGGCTGTTACCTATCTCAGAGGAGAACTGCGAAAAACATTTTCTAGGGCATTGAAATGAAAGACTTCATTGGATAAGAGATTATAGATGGTCAATAAATATTCTCGAAAACCAACATCCAAAACGAATCACAGCTTCTAATAGCAATTCAACAGCGGGTTATAATCCCAGTTTCAATTCCCTATTCAATAGCCCTGGAAGTCCATCCTTCGAAACAATTGAGAACGTGAAACAGCGAAACGCTGCACTTTTTGGAAAATTAAATATACTGAAACTAAACCCGGTTAATCATCCGCTATTCCAGATGCGGCAGCAACCAACGCTTCACGAAGCTCGCGATCCACAGCATAGATATGTAGCCCGTGTACCCCTCGAGTAAGTAAGACATTAAGCTGATTCTTCAACAGTTCTTCAGCGAAGGACTGTTTCGACCCGTCTTTCAACGTTCGTTTATTCTTCACATTTGGGTTCCACGACTCAGATGGGTCAAAGATAATCTTTCCATCACGATATTTGACAGAGGGGCCAATAATGACACCAGCATAGTTCAGGTCAAAACCTTGGATAGTAAAAATAGAACCAATTTCATCAATAGTTTGTGGGCGCTCTGCCCAGCTCAGCTGTAGACCTGCAGTCTTCTTCTCAGTACTCTTCTTTTGATTGTTCCATGGCATTGAAAAATCACCGACTCGAACCCGCCAGAGTTCATTCTCCGCAGGTGGCCGAGCACTCGAAAACTGCCAATCATACGTGGCTATTAACCTAGATAATCCTTCCTCTACATTCGACGCTTTGTCCTTAATTGACTCGTAAAGCTGGTTAGGATCATCGAAAATCTTAATACTATATTTATTATCCTCCGGAATTTTATGGATAATACCGTCATCGACAAAAGAGCGTACCCACTGAATGGTATCCTCCGAGGCAAGCATCCTCATCTGAAGCTTTAAATCAATACTTTTATCGACTCGTTGCTCCATCCATTCCAAATCCGCCGGCTCCCACACCTGATTTGCGGCAAGAATCTGGTCAGGATCAAATACTGCTACCACTACATGTGCACGTTCGAGAATATCTTTGAGGTGATTTTTACCCCTGTACGACTGTTTTCCTTGCGTCCATAGCAAATGAGCTTCGTCGATTAGAACGACATCTACCTTTTCCCCAGGATTCCGATGATTGATAAAGGATGTCGGCTTCATGACTTTAAGATTCTTGGTACTCGAAATACCGAGTTTTTCAGCAACCTGCTGATAAACAGTAACCTGCTCATCGTGGTTGACTAGCATATACGCGTCAAGGGTCGATTTCCCAAGATGTTCTTCGATAGCTGGGAGCTTTTGATTCAAGTCATAAAAAACGCTGCTAAGCAATACTGTTTTGCCGGTTCCAGCAGCGCCTGAGACCATAATCAGCCTAGAGTCGCCGATTGATTGCATTTGATCTACAACTGCATTAATTATCTCAAACTTTGCATCAGACTGCTCTGTAGTTAGCTCATGGAAAGGTGATGCTTTAAAAAGTGCAGATTCGCGGATAATACGTTCAGCTGGAAATAGCTGTTGATCCAGCGCATGTAGTTTAGACCAAATCTGGGTGAAAGATTTGTCTAAATGCTCTTTGGTGAAGTAATCACCTTGCGCATTTGTTCGCGCATTCTCAGTAGCAACACTGGTCTCACTGGCAGACTTCACCGATTCGTTGCTAGGCAAGTACTGCATAAGTCGATTCTCAATATCCAGAGTCAACGACTTATTAAATAGAGAGTGCCCAATCACGTACATCTGGGTCCCAGCGCCATCACGTAAATCAATCCAGAGATTTCGCTTGGAGTTAGATGCCTTTGTATCCCCCTCGAGATGTTGGGTCGTTCGCTGGACAATCGAGTTCGTTTCCCCCACATAGACTCGATAGGATCCCTTGTTGTCCCGCAATGAAATGATGTAGACCGTAGGGTAGTCAATAATAAAACGGCGGTAAGGAATGTCTTTGCCTTTTAGCTCGTCGATGCCACTACTTGCGTAGTCGACTCGCTCAACAAATGCCCTTGGGGCTGGAAGCAGTTTTCTCTTGCTCACGTTACAACCTGTCGTGCTTAAGCGAACTTCCCGTGCTTTTACTACGCGGATAGCGCACTTCATTTAAGGCGATTTTCTTCGCAATCGCCTCATTAGGATCGATTTCAGCCCTACGAGCCAGTAAAAGGCAGTAGCTCAGCACATCTGCAAGCTCATCCTCGAGATCGGCTTTTTCGTATTCTGCGTCCCATTGAAAAAGTTCGAGCAACTCAGCAGACTCAATTGAGATCGCTTTAGCAAGATTCTCAGGAGTATGAAAAACCTCCCACTTTCTGTCAGAAGAGAACTTGAAAAGCTGCTCTACTGTTTCCCGACTAACTTCCATGTGTTTTTACCTTTTCAAGTCCCCAACAACCCCGACCTGCCCCGCCGCATCCGACACAGCGTCTACACGCTTCACGACAGGGTCGGCGCCCCAGCGCTCGTCCGGTAGAGCGCTGACGCCTTCGCGTCCATAACCGTCAGTCCCCACCACTACGTGACCAGCAGCATCGTCACCAGCACCAAAGCCCTCAGCAAGCGCAACGGCAAGATCCGCTACTAGGCCCGCACCGAACTCCGGGTCCTCGCCCTTGTCAATCGCAGCGCGCGAGACCGTGCCGTGATTACCAACAATCACGATGCCAGCAGCCGGGCGCAGGGTCCCCTCTTCATACTCGACAAAGCCGGCGCCCTTCAGGGCCTCCAGCAGTAGCTTCCGGTCAGCAGCGGAAGCTCGCTCTCCCCCATCCTTATCCAGCTCCAACACCGGAGCCAGCGCCTGGCCAGCCTGTCGGCCCGGCTCACGGCGCTCCGGATCCAGCTGCACATCAGCCGGCAGCGAGGTAGAAACCGTGTCCTTCAGTTCATCCGCACCAGCGGAAGAGAGGAACTTATCGGTCAGCTTCAACACGCCCGCATCCGGGGCGCCAGCAGCGCGCAGAGTCTCGGAAACCCCTGCAAGCTGCTCATCCGTAGCATCAGGAGTGGCGATAACCAGGACCGGCACGTCCTTCAAAGAGTCCTTGACAATCTCCCCGATGATGGGCTCGATGATGCGGTTAGCTTCATCGGCACGCGCTTGCTGCGCATCGGCACGTGCAACAGCGGCATCGCGCTCAGAGGCAGCACCAGTGCCAAAATCAATGCCAGCACCAGCGGGGTTGAGCACATAAGCACCCAGCGCAGCGCCTGCCGCAACACCGAGGGCAGCACCTGTCACACCGGCTGTAAACTTCCCGCTCCTGCGCTTCTTCGCCATCGCCCGTCCTACTCCCTACCTACGAAAGACTACTTAAACAGCCCCTGGAACCACAGTGCAATGGAGTTCCAGGTATCAATCAGATTCTCGCTGACAGAACCATCACCGGAAGTACCAGCGATAGCGAAGATCACCGCAACGGCGACAAAGATAGCCAGGATTGCCCAGGCCACACCGAAACCACGGCTATTGACCTGGTAGAGGTCGGCGACCATGCGACCGTCGACAAGCTTCTCCCCGACCTTCAAACGCGACAGCAATGCCGACGGCACACCGCTTTGATCCTCAGCGTGGTAGATGCTGTCGATGTTCTGCGGCGCGCCGACGGAGACGACCATGTCGGCGTCGTGATGCGCGGCGAAGACCAGCGCCAGGTCAGTGGCGGAATCGGACAGCGCCGGGAAGGTCATGGCACCAATGCCGAGGTCCTGAATGCGCTCAAGACCCACCGCGTGACCGTCCGGGTCGGCAGGCAGGATCACGCAACCGGCAGACCGCAGCGCCTCGGAGTTGATGTTCTCCGGATCACCGATGATGTAGTCCGGCTCGTACTTCAGGTCGAAGAGCGTGTCGGCACCGGTGTCGACGCCGATGAGCAGCGGCTCGTACTCGCGGATGAAGTTCTTTAAGTCTTCCAGCGTCTTGCGGTCTCCCTCACCAGGGCTGACCACAACGACCTTGCGGCCACGCAGCGGCTCCGTCTCGTCCGGAATGCCCAGGCCATCGATGTAGAGCGGGGACTCGGTCTTGGCGAACTCCACCAAGTTGCCGGAGAGAGCCTCCAGGCGGTCGACCATGCTGGTGCGTCCCTCGTCGAAGGCGCGCTCAAGCTCGTCCTGGTCGACCTCGTCGCCCTGACCAATCAGGCGGTCACCGTGGTAGAGCTTGCCGTCGTCAAGCCTGCCCTTCTTGCCGTCCTTGAGCTTCTCAAAGACCTCGTCGCCGACGTTCTGCACCATCGCAATGTCGGCGTCGCGCATCATCTGCGGGCCGTAATTCGGCACAAAACCCGTGGTAAACGCACCAGTGTTCACCACTGCGGCGACCTTGGCATCAATCAACTGCTGTGCCAGTGGACGCGAGATATCCGGCGCATCGATCACCACGATGTCGCCTTCGCCCATGCGCTTGAGCGCACGCTCCAGGCGGGAACCGTCCCGCACAGTCCCCGAAATGCCAGGAAGATCTTTTTCGTTCCGAGAGAACAGACTCATGGCACTTAGTGAAACATAAGTGCAGCTACTTGGCCGAGAAGGCGCGCCGAGCTTGATCCAGAAGATCTTGCGCATGCGCGCGTCCGGATTCCGAATCGTCCAAGCCCGCCATCATCCGCGCGAGCTCGTCAATCCGCTCCTCGTCCCCCAGGCTCGTCACCTTCGACGACACCGCCCCCGAACGGGCGTCCTTGCTGACCACCAAGTGTGTATCCGCAAACGCCGCCACCTGAGGCAAGTGCGTGACGACGATCACCTGGTTATTCACCGCCAACTGCTTCAGGCGCTTGCCAATCTCCACAGCCGCGCGCCCACCAACACCGGCATCGACCTCATCGAAAACCATCGTGTGTCCGGCTTGTCCTTCGGCGAGGACAACTTCCAATGCCAGCATGATGCGGGAGAGCTCACCGCCGGATGCGGATGAGGCCAGCGGGCGTGGCTCGGCACCTTCGTGGGCTCGGAGCTTGAACTCGATGTTGTCCACGCCAGCGGGGCCAAAGGTGTCGGCCTTGGCGATCTCCACCACCAGCGAGGTGTGCGGCATGGCCAGGCCCTTGAGTTCCTTGGTCACGGCCTGTTCCAGGTGCTTCGCGGCTTTTGCGCGGGCCTTGGAGAGCTTCCGCGCGGTGGTGCCGAGCTTCTTCTCCGCGGTTTTGATCTCCGCGGTGAGCTTGTCCAGCGCTTCGCCGGAGACATCTAGCGTGGCGAGCTTGCGCTCCGCCTTGTCCCGCCAAGCCAGCACACCTGCGATGTCCGGGGCGTACTTACGGGTGAGATTCTTGATCTCCACCTGGCGCTGCATGAGCTTGTCCAGGGATTCGGTTTCCTCCGGCAGGCCGGATAGAAACGCACCGAGACCAGCGGAAATCTCGGAGAGCTGGCTGGTCAGCTTATTGAGCTGATTGGAAAACTCGGTGAGCTCGTCATCATTGGCGCCGGCGAGCTCGTTTGCGGCGGCTCCGAGGAGTTCGGCGGCACCGGAGTCCTCGGTGGCGGCATCCATACCGGTAGTGCTCACGGCAGCGGCACCGTCAATGGCGGCAAGCGCCACGGCCGCCGCGTCGCGGAGACCGTCCAGGTCCTGCATGCGGCGGATCTGGGAGGCGAGGTCCTGGTCCTCATCCGGCTCGGGTGAGACTGCGTCGATTTCTTCGATCGCGAAGCTGAGCTGATCGGCACGCATGGCCAGCTCGCGGCGCTTAGAGGTCTTTTCTTCCAGTTCTTTGACCAGGGTGCGCCAGTGTGAGCGCTGCTGACGATAAGTTTCCAGGGTTGGCGCGATGGTGTCGGCATCCATGCGGTCGATGGCCGCACGCTGCTCATCGGCGCTTTGCAGGCGCAGCTGATCATTCTGGCCATGAATGGCAATCAGGCGGGTGGAGACATCCGCCAGTGCAGCAGCCGACGCACTCCGGCCACCAACCCACGCCCGGGAGCGGCCCTTCGCGGAGACCTGTCGAGCAAGCAGGTACTCGTCATTCTCATCGCGCTCGCCGCCGAGCTCAGAAACCACAGCATCGATGGTGGCTGACTCTTCCTCCGAGAGGTGTTCGGTGGAAACGCGGCCTTCCACCAAGGCTTTGTCGGCGCCGGTGCGCACGCGGCCGGCGTCGGCACGCGCACCACAGAGCAACTTGAGGCTGGTGACCACCATGGTCTTACCCGCACCGGTTTCACCTGTCAGTACGGTCAGGCCTGGGCTGAATTCAAGCGTCGCGTCCGGGATAACGCCGAGGTCGCGGATGGAAATCTCAGTCAGCATGGCGCCTGCAATCAGTCCTTCCCTTGGAAGTTGGGGTCTCGTTTGCCGTGTTTAGGGGCTATTGGGCTTCGGCGGGGCCGCGCCACCCGGACGTCGGCAAGCGGAACTTGTGCACCAGACGATCGGCGAACGGCTGATCGTCCAGACGCACCCAGCGCACCGGTTGCGCGCCGCGCTCGATTTCGATGCGGCTGCCCGGCGGCATGGTGATGTTGCGGAAGCCGTCGAGCACCGCGACCGCCTCGGCGGTGTCGTGGTTGGTCTCAATGGCAATGGTCGAATGCGGGGAGATCACCAGCGGGCGAGAGAACAACGCGTGGGCGTTGTTGGGCACGACCAGCATGGCGTCGAGCTCTGGCCAGAGTACGGGGCCTCCTGCGGAAAAGGCGTACGCGGTGGAGCCGGTCGGCGTGGAAATCAGTACACCATCGCAGCCGTAGGAACTCACCGGACGGCCATCGACTTCCAAGATGACATCCAGCACGCCACGGCGGTTGACGTTTTCGATACTGACTTCGTTCAGCGCCCAACCAGAGCCGATTACGCGGCCGGTGGTGTCACGGACGGTGGCGCGGATGGTCATGCGGTCTTCGATACGCCAGGAACGCTTGATGACGCGACTAATCGCCTCCGTCATCGACTCCTGTTCCCACTCGGCGAGAAAACCCACGTGCCCCATGTTGATACCGAGCACCGGCAGGTCAGCCGAGTGCGCAATGTCAGCGGCACGCAGGAAGGTACCGTCGCCGCCGAGGACGAGGACGAGTTCGCATCCCGACGCCGCCTGCGGGGAATGCCAGTAGCGCGGGTACTTACCGAGCGTTGGGTGCGCGGCCAGTGCCTCCGGGTTCTTACCAGCCAGCACGCGGATGTCGATACCCGCGGCCTCAAGCAGCTCGGCAGCCTCAGCGGCCATTTCCAGGTTGGCGCTACGGCCGGTGTGCGGGACCAGCAGAATCTCGCGCTTGCCGGCGCTGGTCTTGGGCTTGCTATCCCGTGAGTGAGTCTTCGCGCTGGTCGGTGAGCTGGTCGTTGAGCTAGTCCGTGAGCTAGTCATTGTGCGGCCCCTCCTCAACAGCCTTAGCGATGGCCGCAGCCATAGCCTCATCACCAATATCGCTGGCGCCGCCGTCTTTCACCAGCCACAGGAAGAACTCCACGTTGCCACTCGGACCCGGCAGCGGGCTGGCCACCGCCGCACGGAAGGACAGCCCCAGAGTGCGGGCGTATTCGGCGACTTCCTGGACAACTTCCTGGCGCAGCGCATCGCTGCGCACGACACCACCGGAGCCAAGGCGCTCCTTGCCAACCTCGAACTGCGGCTTGACCATTGGTAACAGGTCAGCGCCTTCGTCGAGGCAGGAGACAATTGCGGGCAGGACCAGCTTCAAAGAAATAAACGACAGGTCGCCGACCATGACATCGGCCGTGCCCCCGAGGATCTCCGGGGTCAGCGTGCGGACGTTGGTTCGGTCGAGCACAACCACCCGTGGGTCATCCTGCAGGCGCCAAATCAGCTGACCGTAGCCGACATCGACGGCGTAGACGGTATCGACATCGCGGCGCAGGCACACATCGGTGAAACCGCCTGTGGAGGCGCCGGCATCCAGCACCTTCCGGCCCTTCAAGTCCAGGCCCTGCGGCTCGAAAGCTTCCAGCGCGCCGAGCAGCTTGTGTGCACCGCGCGAAGCCCAGTTCTCGTCTTCTTCCAGACCACTGACGCGAATGGACACATCGCCTGTCACCGCAGTCGCAGGCTTGGAGGCGACAAATCCACCGACCTCCACTCGGCCGGCCTTAATCATGTCCACTGCCGCCTCACGGGAGCGAGCAATCTTCCTTCGCACCAGCTCCGCATCGAGCCTGCGCTTAGGAGCTTTCTTTGCCACCGCGTTCACTTTCCTTCCCTGCGTGACGAGCCCAGGGCCTCATACAAAATCTCATGCGCCCGCTCGAACTGCGCGACTCTCTCCTGCGGCGTCGGCGCAGGTGCGGACAGTGCGGCCGCAACCTGCTCGCGGACATCCTCCGGAGTTACCTCGCGCGCACCGGGCATTGCCGCCGGGCTAGGTACAGGGCCGGGTTTCGGCCCCGGCACGGGACCAGACTCCTGCCCCTGCCCTGGCTTCGGTGCGACCTCACTCATCGGCTATCACATCCGCCAGGCAGCCAGCGCCGCCGCAGCAGCCGGGCCCTCTGCGCGGACCTGCGTGACCTCGACTGTGCCAGCACGACCAGCCTCAGAGTTCCACACCATATCCACGACCGTCAGCAGAGCCGCCACCGCGGCCTCCGCTGGGTTCGCCAACCGAGGATCCTCCGTGTCACCGCCAGAAAGAACGATGACACCGGCCTCCGCGTCGTCGTAACGCGCGGTGAAACCAGCCTGCGGAGCCGGGCGTGCCTGATCCAGCTCACGGTTCAGCGCGGTCATGTCAGCACCGATGAGCGTCGGACGGTGCTCGGGCGGCGCTGCGACGACATCCATATGCGTGGAAACGCCCGTGACCACCATAAACGTGTCCATCTTCGCAGCATTTCCACCCGCGATGTCGGTATCCAGACGATCCCCAATCGCCAGCGGACTCTTCGCGCCCATACGCTCCGCAGCCTTAATAAACATCGGCGGCTTCGGCTTACCCGCCGACAGCGGCGCCACGCCCGTGGTCGTAGAAATCGCCGCAGCGACCGAACCATTACCAACCAGGAAACCGCGCTCCGACGGCAGCGTCGTATCCAAATTCGACACCAGGAAGCGCGCACCTCGCGACACCGCCAGCGCCGCCTCCGACATCTGCTTCCACGTCATCTCACGGTTGAGCCCCTGGAACACCGCCGCAGGGTTGTCATCAGCGGAATCCACGAGGTTGTACCCCGCCTCACGAGCCAACTGCTTAAACGACTCCGCACCCAACACAAAAACGTTCGAGCCCGGCTCAATGACCTCCGCCGCCATCTCAATGGCCGCCTGCGCCGACGTCATCACATCGTCCGCGTGAACGTCATAGCCCAGCCCATTGAGCTGATCCGCCACCGTCTGCGGCGCGCGCGAGGCATTGTTGGTAATAAACACCATCGGCAGCGCCGCCTCAGTCAGCCCCTCCAGCGCGTTCGGAATCGCCGCGCCACCCTCGTAAATCGTGCCATCCAGATCCAGCAGAGCGGCATCATAGGAAGAAGCGACAGAAGCCATGGGGGTTCATTTCTCCTTTTACGAAATAGGAACGCTTTACGACGAATTGTAGATGCGCAGCCCGATTGCGCCAGCGGTGCGTTAGCGGTGGCTGATGTTGCGAGCCGGCAGCTGGGCTGATTACTTGCTCAGCTCTTCGATGCGCTCACGAGCATCGAGCATCTGGTCCACATCGATCTTGGCGCAGCGGGTAAACCACACCTTGGCATCATCTTTACGACCGGCCTCCACCAGCGCATCAGCGTAGGCGTAGAACAGACGAGCTGCTTCGAAGTCCTCGCGGTCCGGGTTCAGATCCTGGGTCTCCAGCTCAACCAGAGCCTCATCGATCTGGCCCATATCTCGGCGAGCACCGGCGGCGACGATAGCCAGCTCAGTCTTGGACTCGTTGTCCAGCTGCTTGGCTTCCTCGGAGCGAGCCAGCTCGATGGCCTTCTCTGGGCGGCCGAGGCCGCGCTCACAGTCCGCCATGACCGCGAGCATGCCCGGGCCACCGGAGATGCGGCGAGCCGCACGCAGCTCCGCCAAAGCTTCCTTCCACTCACCTGCGTGGTAAGCGGCAACACCAGCGGTCTCACGAACGACACCGACGCGACCAGCGCGGTCCTTCGCTGCGCGGGCGTGCTCCAGGGCACGCTGCGGGTCTTCAGCCATCAGGATTGCGGACATAATCATGTGACGAGCAACCTTGTCGGCGTTGTCCTTAGCCAGGCTCTTCAGATCCTGGCGCACGCTCGGGTCGAGCTCGTCTGCGCGAATGTCATCTGGCAGCTTCGGCTCGTTCTTACGGGCCTCAATGCGCTCCTCGCGGAAGCCTGGGCGCTGCGGGCCGGTGCGGTGCGTACGCTTCTCATCCTGGAAGCGGCCACCACGGTTGGAGCGACGTGGCTTGCCACCACGACGGTCGAAGTTGCGACCTCCCTGGCCACCGCGCCCGCCCGGGCCGCGACGATCATTGCGGTCATCGCGATTGTAACCACGACCGCCACGGCCACCGCGCTCATTGTGGTCGCCGCGGTTAAAGTCACGATCATCGCGATCATCACGACGGAAGCCCCGCGAACCACGGGAATCGCGGTTACCGCCATGACCACCGTGACCACCACGGCCACGACCACCTGGGCCACCACCCTGTCCACGACGATCGTTGCGGTTGCGCCCGTTAAAGCCGCCCTCGCCACGACCATGGGAACGGTTAGACCCGCGGTTTCCGCGATTTCCTCGGCCTTCGCCGGAACGAGGACCTTCGTGCTCAGCCATGAAGTCGGAGCTCCTTATATGTAATGAGTAAAAGAATTTATGTGTTTTCAGGCTACCAGTAACCCCGGATTGCCTGGTGGTCTACCTAAAAGACCAAACTTTCATACTACTGCTAAGACCTGCCCACATTCCAGCCCAGCAAACGTGCGGAGCCTGTGGCCTTCCCCACTGCCTGGGACAAATCCCAGACAGCTAGGCCAACCCAGTCGTCGGTGGTGAACTGCGCGGTGGCGGTGGTTCCCTCGACGCGGAGCTCATACTCGGCATCCGAAAGCCCGTCTGGCACGGCGAGGTTGGCGCCCAGGGCGTCGTTAAGCAATGCCTTGAGTGCGCGGGTATTACCCTGCTCAGCGCGATGTGCGGCGCGGCGGAAAACGGTGAGCGCTTCCTTAGCCGCGTCCTCGGGCGTCACGGTGGCGTCGACTGCGAGGTCAAAGAGGCATTCCTGCTCGAAGGTTGCGGCCTTGGGCGTCTTGGGCTCGGAACTAGGCGCGGCGGGCGCGGTTTTTGTCGGCGCGGCATTCGACTGCACGCGGCTACCCGCACCAGCGAAACCTGGCCCCTCCGGCACGGTCGTGCCCTTCTGATACGCGGTGGCGGCGGCTCGGGCGCGCTGATCAGCGGCCTCGTTCATGTCGTGGCCCGAGTGTCCCTTAACCCACTCGAGGTGAATATTGCGGCCAACGAGCAGCTTGTCGATGTCCTGCAAGATGTCCACGTTGAGGACGGGTTTGCCGTCGCGCTTCTTCCAGCCCTTGCGCTTCCATCCCGGCATCCACTTGGTAACGGAGTTAATCACGTACTGCGAATCGCACAGGACGAACAGTGGCTCATCGGGGATGTGAGCGGTGGCGCGGAGCAGCTCGGCAAGAGCGGTGAGCTCCCCGCGGTTGTTGGTTCCCTCTTTCCATCCGCCGGCGGCCCAGCAGCTGTCGTCGATATACCAGCACCACCCGGCAGGTCCGGGGTTGTGCAGGGCGGAACCGTCAACGGCAGCAGTAATAGTCATGAGGCTAGATTGTATCGGCTGCGTGGGTCCGGCCAGGAATTGCCTTAAGAGCCGTAGCAGGCGACCGGGCCGTGCGGGCCCTGGACGATGTCAATCTGAGTGTTGAAGATTGGGCTCAGAACCTCCGAACGCATCAGCTCTGCGGTAAGGCCGTGCTCTACAATCTGGCCATCCTTGACCGCACAGATGTAGTCGGCGTAGCGAGCCGCGAAATTGATGTCATGCAACACCACCACCATGGTTCGACCCAAATCGCGCACTGCAGTGCGCAGGTACGACATGATGTCGACCGAATGAGAAATATCCAGGTTGTTCAACGGCTCGTCGAGAAGCACGTAATCCGTCTCCTGGCAGAGCACCATTGCGACATACGCGCGCTGACGCTGCCCACCGGAGAGCTCGTCGAGGTAGCGGCCCTGGAGCGCCTCAAGATTGAGGAACTCGATGTACTGGGAGATGATGCGCTCGTCCTCAGCGGTCAGGCGCCCCTGGCTGTGCGGGAAGCGGCCGAAACTGACCAGCTGGCGCACGGTGAGACGCGTGACGAAGTGGTTGTCCTGGCGCAGAATCGACAGCACCTTCGCCAGATCCTTCGACTTGGTCTTCCCCACGTTGTATGGACCGACGTTGATGTCACCGGAATCGACGGCAAGGAGGCGGCCAATCATAGTCAAGAGCGTGGACTTGCCCGCGCCGTTCGGGCCGATCAGAGCCGTGATTGCGTTGGTTGGAATTTCCAGGTCAACGGGGCCAATTGACACCTCGCTGGTATAGCTCTTGCTTACACTGTCGAGGAGAATCATAGCCGTCCCTTCTTCAAAACGACGTAGAGGAAGATCGAACCGCCAACCAGCTCGATAATGATGGACACCACGCCCTGGGCATAGAAAACGTGATTGAGGATGAAATACGCACTGGCCAGCGTGACGTAGCCAATCAGCGCCGCCATCGGCAGCACAAAGCGGTGGTCATAGGTATCCGCAGCCTGGTACGCAATGGTCGCGACCAGGAAGCCGAGGAATGTCATCGGGCCGACCATAGCCGTCGATACTGCCATCAGCACGGACACCGCAACCAGCACGGTGATGGACCGAACCTGGTAATTCACGCCCAGATTCGTCGCGACTTCACGCCCCAACGACATGACATTGAGGGCCCGCGAATGCAGCGCAATCACCACGATTGCCGCGATCACCAGCGGGATCGCCACCGGGAAAAACTCCGGGTCCGCGTTGTTGACAGAGCCGAACAGCCGCGCCGTCAGCAGGTCAAAATCCGAAGGCGTCAGCATGCGCTGCATAAATGTCGATACCGAGCCCAGCCCGCCACCGATAACAATGCCCACCAGCAGCATGCTGTGCATATCCGCGCCCTGCCCAGTCAACAGCCACGCATACAGCACCAGCGACAGCCCCACCATCAGCACGAGCTGCAGCACAAACGCCCCAACCGAGCCGGCATTCATCAGACCCGTCGCCCCGAAGAAGTACACCGCAGCGGTACTGATAGCCACGTACAGCGCCTCAAAACCCATAATCGACGGCGTAATAATTCGGTTATTCGCAATCGACTGGAACGCCACCGTCGCGACGGCATGGCAGCAGGCAACCACGATCATGGCAATTACGGCATCAAGACGCCGGCGCGCAATCAGCCAAAAACCATCCGTACCGAACGGCAACGGGTTATCCCACGCGAGCAGGCCCGCCGTAAACAACACCGCCAGGCCCACCAGCGCAGCAATGATAATCCAGTACCTGCGCGCCGCGGCGGCCGTGCTAAACGACGTCGTTTGCGGCCCGGCCTGGTCGGCCACCGTGTGAGTTGAACTGAGATTAAGCACGACGCCGCTCCACAATCAGATAGACGAAGATGGCAGCTCCCAGGATGCCGAGAATCACCGATACCGGGATCTCGAACGGGGCGATAATGACGCGGCCAATCAGGTCCGCAATCGTCACGGTGCCAATTCCCACCAGGCACACCCACGGCAGGTTGGAGCGCAGATCATCTCCACGGAACATGGAGACGATATTCGGGACGATGAGCCCCAGGAATGGGAGGTTGCCCACCACGACGGTGACCAAACCTGTTGCGATTGCAATCAGCCCCGTTCCCAGGAACACGATTCGCTTGTAGTTCAGACCGACGTTGGTGGCAATGTCCTCACCAAGCCCCGCAACCGTTAACCGATCGCTGAATACGAAGACGATTGCAACCACGATGACGACCAGCCACAGGAATTCGTACTGCCCTTTATAAATGGCAGTAAAGGAGCCTGCGAACCACACGCCTAGCGACTGCAGCATGTCCGTCTGCAACGCAAAGAAAGTCGAAATCGAACTGACTACCGCACCCAACATGATGCCCACGATGGGCACAACCAGACTTGACTTCAAAGCGACACGGCGCAAGAACAGGAAGAACACTGCCGTGCCGATGAAAGCGAAGATGATTGCCCCGCCCATCCGACCAAGCATCGAGGCCGAAGGAAAGAAATACATCACGAAAATCAGGCCGAGACCAGCCCACTCCGTGGTTCCCGTGGTGGTGGGTTCGACGAACTTGTTGCGCGTAAGTAGCTGCATGACCAAGCCACACATCGCCATCGCGGCACCCGAGAGCACTAGTGCAATGGTGCGCGGTATACGCGTAGTGGCGAACATCTCCCAGCCGTCGTCGGCGCCCAGGATGTCGTATTGGCCTACAAACAGCGACATAGCCACCAGGACTGCCACAAAGGCAATCCCGATGGCTAGTCGGGAATCCAGTAACTTCTGCATAGAGTTGGTGAGGTACTCCTGTGACTGGTCAGAGAACTATTAGGCCTGCTCGAAGGCGTCGGCAAGCCCGTTCAGAATCTCCGTGTACGTGATAATGGACTCGTTGGTGTAGGTGTCCTCTGGGGCGTAGTAGATCTTGCCCTCCTTGACTGCCTTCACGTTCTTCAGCGGAGCAGCCTCCTCGACCACAGACTGTGCCGAACGGTACTCATCGGTACCGCGGACAGAGGTGCCAGCATCGCGGTCAAGCACCATGATGAAGTCCGGGTTTGCCTCAGCGATGGACTCGGCGGAAATCTCATCACCCTGGTGGTCATCGCTGGCCTTGTCGACCTCCAGCGCCGGCTTCATGCCAATCAGGTCGAACAGCGGGCCGAAGGTACGACCAACAGTCGGAGCAATGTAACCGAGGGTGCCGCCCGACGAGTTCAGCGCCATGACCTTCACGTCCGGGTTGTAAGCCTTGCGAGCGCGCTCCAGAGCCTTGTCAAAGTCTGCGATGAGCTGATCGGCTTCCTTCTCCTTACCGAAGATGGCGCCCAGGCCCTTAGCGTGCCGCTTGAGCTCCTCGTCCAGCGGCTTGCCCTCGCGCGGCTCAAACTCCACAATCGCGGAGTTCGGAGCGAGCTTCTTCAGGTCATCGTAGTACTTGCCGAAACGCTGACCGTTCACAATCAGGTCCGGGTCAGCAGCAGCAACAATTTCGAGATTCGGCTCGCGGTGATTGCCGATGTCCTGAACGTCAGGATTGTCCTTGTAGTCGGAAACCGTGAACGGGATAATCGGTTTAGGAGCTGCAGCCAGCTTAATACCCCACTGATCGAGCATCTCGAAGGAACGGTTATCCGTGGCCACAACAGAGTCAATCTCGGCAGGTACGGTCTGCTCACCATGATTATCAGTAACGGTAATAGTAGACTCGTTGCCTGCAGCTGCAGACTTATCCTCGTTACCGGCATCAGTAGAACAAGCACCAAGAACAAGTCCAAGGCTCGCAACAGATGCAACTACGATATTGCGAATACGGCCGGAGTTAGAACGCGCCACTTAAAGGCATCCCTTCGGTCACAGTAGGATTGTTAAACAAACGCCACTTAGACGCCGTTACCCAATCACTTACTTAGGTAATCATTACCTGTGAAACATTAGCTTAGGGTTCCCTATTTAACAAGTAAATACGTTATGAAATTACGCAATATTTAGGGCATATTTCGAACTTGGCTTAGCGTTGGCTAATTTGTGCTGGTAAAGGCACAATTGCAGCGTTCGCTAACGGGGGTAACTTGTGCCCTACGGAAGGTAACATGTGCACTATCGACGTATGTTTGGGTCTCGCTGGGCGTAGTTGGGCCTAGTTGGGCCTAGTTGGGCCTAGTTGACAATGAGCTTGCGAGCTTTGCTTGCGAGAATGGGCTGCGCTTGAATACGGGCTGTACACGCGATTGGAGGCTATACGTGTGAGTACAGGCTGCAGGCATAAATACGGGCTGCAAACGTGAAACTGTATGAGTTTATGACACTTTCAAGCGATCTTTCGCGCGGTAGGGTCAGGCGGTCATTGCATCATGGATAACACCAGAGATTACCTCCCGAGGAGTTAACCCGTCGAGCACTACCCGCGGCCGGTTATTCAGCAATGCTTCCGCCTCGGCGACCTCTTGGTCGGTGACATCGGTAAAGTTGGTGCCTTTGGGGAAATAAAACCGGATATCCCGGTTCATCCGCTCATTGCTGCCTCGCTGCCACGGTGAATGCGGATCGGCGAAAAACACCTGGATATTCTCCGCGACGGAAAACTCCGTGTGTTTGGCAAACTCCACCCCCTGATCCCAGGTCAACGTCGAAATCGTGGTGTCCATCGACTCTTTGAGCCGACGAATCATCCGCACCATAACCTCATTGACGCTGGTGGCGGTATGGTCAGTGCCGAGTCTGCCGAGGAGCACAAACCTGCTGCGGCGTTCCACCAATGTCGCCAAAGCACTGGTGCCATCTGCGCCAATAATCAAATCCCCTTCCCAATGACCGGGCACGGCACGATCATTGGCTTCCGCTGGGCGAAGTGAAATATTGGCATCATGGGTCCAGCGTTTTCCTCGTGGTTTGGGCACCCCGGCTAAAAGCGAGCGGGGTTTACGCCCTGGCCGGGTAGTCCGGCAGGACTTTTCAAACACAAGTTCTTTGCGCAAGCCGCCTGCCCCTTGTACGTAAAGGGCCTGGTAAATCGACTCGTGGCTAATAGTCATGGACGTATTATCACCCCACAGTG
>NZ_JASPJT010000016.1:0-33335 GCF_030232425.1 Corynebacterium sp. MSK019
CGGAAAGGGCCCATGAGATAAAAAGGGCCCACCCGGCGACACACCGAGCGGACACACTTTTTGTCACTTAACCCGCAGTTCCAGCCCGGTTTTTCGCGTTTATCCCTGAATAATTCGCAGCGATGCCAACCTGACCTCGCCGTATTCATCAGATGCAGCCAAGTCAACGCCCGCTTCAAAGCGCCAGCCGTGGTCGCCCTCAGGGTCATCGAGTATCTGGATCACATGCCATAGGCCCTCACCAGCCTTGCGGTCAATCGAAATCATATCGCCGCCGCGAGCCTTTGCATCGATCCCTAGGTCATCGTATTCATCGAAGTAGTCATCCATCGCGGCAGGCCAATCTGGCGCATCGTCGAGGTAGTTGTCCAGGTCGGCCAGCTCCTCCTCCTTTTCAAAGGCAAAGAGCTGCACGTGGCGAAACATGAGATTGCGCACCATACGGGTAAATGCACGTTCGTTGCCTGTAAGGGGCCGCGACTCGTCGGTGCCAAAAGCCGCTTCCTTGAGAGTTTCCTCGTCCAATGGCTTGTCCGGATCGGCCATCTGCGCCCATTCATCCACCAGGGAGTTATCCACCTGCACAACGAGCTCGCCGAGCCATTCCACAATGTCCCGGAGTTCCTCGTTAGCGGCTTCCGGAGGGAGAGTGTGTCGCAAAGTGCGCCAGGCATCGGTGAGGTAGCGCAGGAAAATACCTTCAGAGCGGGCAATTCCATACTCAGATACCACGTCCGAGAAAGTCATGGCCTTTTCCACCATCTCGCGCACCACAGACTTGGGCGACAGCGAAAACTCACGCACCCACGGGTGACCTTGAGCATAGGTGTCGAATGCGCCCTCCAGCTCGTCGGCAAGCGGCATCGGCCATGTGATGTCTTCGACGATGTTCATACGTTCGGTGTAATCAACACCCTCGGCCTTGAGCGCGGCGATTTCTTCACCGCGTGCCTTTTTCTGCTGCGCGATGAGCAGTGGGCGAGGGTCTTCCAGAATTGACTCAAACACACTGATGACATCGAGTGCGTAGTTCGGGCTGTCCTTATCCAACAGTTCGAGCGCGGCGATGGCGAAAGGCGACAGCGGCTGATTGAGCGCGAAGTCACGCTGCAGCTCCATTGTCAGCTCGGGGCGGCAGTCATCGCCCTCGCCATGCGTGACGACGATTCCCGCGTTGACCAAACCGCGGTAGAGCTCAATTGCGGTCAGAATAGCCTCATTTTGCTGGTGGCGGGTGTCGTGATTGGTGCGCAGCAGATGACGCATGTGTTCGTAGGTATCGCCTCCACGTGCAATGACGTTGAGCAACATACCGTTGGTAACTGCAAAGCGGCTGGTCAGCGGCTCCGGTGGCTGAGAAACGATTTTGTCGAAGGTCTTCTCCGACCATGTCACTTCGCCCTTGGGAACGGACTTCAGCCGCAATTTCTTCAGTTTGGCCTCATCCTGGCCGGCACGGCGCCGCAGCTTGGCGTTTTCGATTTCGTGTTCAGGTGCTTCGACAACTACGGTGCCCTCGGTGTCGTAGCCAGCACGGCCGGCGCGTCCAGCGATCTGGTGGAACTCGCGTGACTTGAGAATACGGCTACGACGGCCATCGAACTTGGCCAAACCGGTAATCAGCACCGTGCGAATAGGCACGTTAATGCCGACGCCGAGGGTATCCGTGCCACAGATGACCTTCAGCAGACCAGTCTGAGAGAGACGCTCAACCAAACGACGGTACTTCGGCAGCATTCCCGCATGGTGGACGCCAATGCCCTGGCGCACCAACTTGGAAAGAACTCGACCAAAGGCCGTGGTAAACCGGAAATCGCCAATCTCTTCGCGAATCCGCTCCTTCTCCTCCTTCGTCAGCAGCTTCAGACCGGTCAGTGCCTGAGCCTGTTCAGCTGCTTGGCGCTGGGAGAAAAAGACGATGTAGATTGGGGCTTTGCCGGATTCCAGCAACTCCGCCAGCGTGTCATGAACTGGTGTGTAGACATAGTGGAAATCCAGCGGTACCGGGCGCGTCGTACCTGTAACGAGGTTGACGTCGAGTCCCGTGCGTTCCTTCAAATCCGTCTCAAACTTTTGAGTATCGCCGAGAGTGGCGGACATCAACAGGAATTGGCAACGGGAAAGCTCGAGCAAGGGCACTTGCCATGCCCACCCGCGATCGGGATCCGCATAGAAGTGGAATTCATCCATTACCACCTGGTCAATATCGGCGTCGGCCCCGTCGCGCAGGGCGATATTGGCGACAATTTCCGCAGTTGCGCAGATGATGGGTGCACCACCGTTGACGGTGGCATCGCCGGTCATCATACCGACGTTCTCAGCGCCAAAGACCTCGCAGAGGGCAAAGAACTTCTCGCTGACCAAGGCCTTAATAGGCGCTGTGTAAAAGCTGCGCTGGCCACGAGCGAGGGCGCAGAAGTGGGCAGCAATAGCCACCATGGACTTGCCCGAACCTGTCGGAGTGGCAAGGATGACGTGGTCGCCACCAGCGAGACCAATAGCGGCCTCCTCCTGGGCCGGGTAGAGCGTGATGCCCTGATCCCTGGTCCAGGCAATGAACGAGTCCATAATCGCATCGTCGAAAAGGGACTCTGGAACCTCAGCTAGGTCGGGAAGCATTTCAGATAGTGACACGCTTCCCACCCTAGCGGTAACCCCGGATTAGAAGCGGAACCAGGGCTTCCAGCCGCGCCGACGGCGAGGTTGTTCCGGTTCACCGGATTCTTCGCTTTCCGCCTGCTCTTCCCGAGGCTGTTCTGACTCAGGCTGTTCGGCAGTGCCGTCTGCAGAAAACTCCGCAGACCTATCATCCGCCGAGGCCGACTCGGATTCTTCCGAGTGTGCGTCAGTGTCCTCTGATGTAGTTGCCGAGGAATCCGAGCTGGCCGGGGTCTCCGCCTCGTCGTCAAGCGAGGAAGAATCCTCTACTGGGCGCAGCGGTTGAGAAGCGAGGAACCTTTCGAACTCAGCGCCAATCTCGTCGGCCGAAGGCATCTCGCCGTTAGGTCCAAGCAGGGGAGAAGTCTCCAGCTCTTGACGACGTTGAACTTCCTGGTCGTACTGTTCCTCGAGAAGATTGACCAGCTGAGAGACCTCGCCGGAATCATTCGTCTGCGTATTGAGCAGCTCCGCCACCCGCGCGGATTCCTTCTCCAACGCCTCAAGCGGGAGCTCGAGCTTGGCTAGTTTTGCTACCTCCTGCAACAGCCGCAGTGACGCCAGCGGATACTCAGAGGCCGCGACATAGTGTGGCACCTGTGCGGTGAAACCAAAGGCATCACAACCGCGGCTTGCGAGCTCGTACTCAATGTTCAGGCTCGCAGCACCCGGAACTGTGACGCGGTTTCCCCAGGTATGCATATCACCGAGTTTCCGCTTATCTGTGCCATGGGCGATGATGCCCAGTGGTCGGGTGTGCGGAACCGTCATCGGAGCCGAGTACAGCGACACAGTCCGACCGACATCGTAGCGCTCCGCCAACTCTGCAACGGCAGTCGAGAAAGCCTCCCACCGCATGTCTGGCTCAGGGCCAGAAAGCAGCAAGAACGGCTTACCGACGTTGTCGCGAACCACATTGAGTGACAGGTTCAAATCGGATACATCCACAATCTGGTCGTGGTTCATCGTCACAGAGGGACGGCGAGAACGATAATCAATCAGCTCGTCGATAGAAAAGTTCACCAATGGACGGTGCTCGAGAGCATCCAAGAGGAAACTAGCTGATTCCGAGACGGCATTACCGGCATCCGCATAACCGCTAAGTGCAATGACCAGGGTCAGATGGCCCTCGCTTCCCGTTACGTCAGGAACCGGAAAAACTACCTCGTACATATTGCCCTGAGGCTTGTCGGTCGGATCACTCACGTACGACTACCTCCTGCATCACATTTTTCGTCATTTGAAGTAAACAACCACGATACCGCAGAAATTATTCCAGTTATCCACAAGTTGAAAGTAGTCCACAGATGGGCCGATTTTTCCGGTCGCGCACAAGCAAGGCTGTTGCGGATTCGATAACAATGAGAGCCACCAGATGGCGAGAGGATTGTCCGCTGTCGAGCTATTCCAATGGGGGGAAAAGGGGTAAGGAATTAATGGGAAACAAAAAGAACTTCGGTGCAGGACAAAAGCCTGAAATTGAGCCGAGTGTTTTTCTGACGAACCTGCCGGGAATCGTTGGATTCTATCCGCGGGGGCAGGTAGTGATTGCGGCGTTGTATCGTCAGCAGGTCGAAGGTCTCATCGAAGGCAAGGTCGAGTTTGATCCGACAGCGCATGCTGGCCCGATGCTGATTAAGGATGTGGCCTCGATGGAGAGCAATCCTGACTTGGTGCGGGCAGCCGCGGACTTCCTGCTCGATGAAGGATGCACTCACGCAGATGTGTTTATCATCGACGAATCCTGGGGGATTGAAAAGGACTCCACACCTATTACAGGCTGGCTGCGAGAAGGCGGCCTGCATGAGGTGCGTTTGGCGGGCGTTGCCACTATTGCTGCGGGGGAAGTTGTCACGGACGAGCAGGGAGAGATCGTCGGCATTGTCGGTGACAGTCTGATGACCGACAATGCAAATCTAATCTCTCGGCAGGGAGAGCAGATTTTCAAAAACTATGAGGAGTACCGCAGCTATTTTCGAGGTGGCCAATTCCGCGACAGTAAAGACAGGGCTCTGATTGAACGCCTCCGGGAACGAGCGACAGCCGTTGAGCAGCCTAGGAAGCTCAAAATTGGTTCGGACAATCCCGCGCTCATCGAGCATTTCGACATGCTAAAAGCCGCCGTGGAAAACGTGGCCGATGGTGTGATGGATGCACATGAGGCGGTTCGCGATGAAACCGCGGGATATGCCATTGCTGCAGCACTGACCAACGTCACCTTGCGCGATATGTCCATGATTTTCATTACTACGCAGTTGGCGCAATCAATGGGAGAAATCTGGCGCGAGGCCGCAATCGTCCACCGCGGCAGCCTGCGTGCTAACGCTTTAGCGTGTTTTGCCATCGCAAAGTTCGCGGCTGGGCTGGAGAACTATGCGCAAACAGCTCTCGATGAGGCAGCGGGGGAGCAACCGAATCATTCACTGACTCAGTTGCTGGAAATTGCGGTCGCCAATCAAATTGTGCCGAGGTGCGTTGGCACAATTCTTGGTGCGGCACAAGAGGTGCTGCGCAGGGTATACAAGGTGAAAATGCCGCGTATTGATTAGCGACCCTGCAAGCTGTGCTGCAGTACCTAGCGGTGCGCCGAGTGGGCTCGGTCGCCGAGGTTCTTGGTGTACTCCCATGCATCGGCGACGATGGTTTCCAGCTCCGTATGATTGGGCTTCCATCCGAGCTCGTCCATGGCGCGCTGAGAAGAGGCAATAAGGGTTGCCGGATCACCGGCTCTACGCGGTGCATCCTCAGCAGGAATCGGGTGACCGGTGACCTTACGGCAGGTCTCAATAACCTGGCGAACCGAAAAGCCGTCGCCAGAACCGAGGTTGAAGATACGGTGGGTTCCCGGCGTGTTGGACTCCAGTGCCAAGACGTGCGCATCGGCGAGGTCTTTGATGTGGATGTAGTCACGAACCGCGGTGCCGTCCGGAGTCGGCCAGTCATTGCCAAAGACCATAATCTTGTCGCGGTGACCGAGCGCAACCTGCAGTACCAGGGGGATGAGGTGAGTTTCCACCTCACGGTTTTCGCCAAAACCGCCCCAGGCACCCGCCACATTGAAGTAACGCAAGCTGGTAGCGCCGATGTTGTATGCCTTGGCGTAAGACGAGATGGCGTAGTCCATGGCCAGCTTGGTGGCACCGTAAGGGTTGGTCGGTGCGGTTGGCATGTCTTCGGTAATTGGTGTCTTCTCTGGCTCACCGTAGGTTGCAGCTGTCGAAGAGAACACCAGGTTATTCGTACCGGTATCACGCATTGCGTCGAGTAGCTTCAGGGTTTGGCCCACATTGTTGTGCCAGTAGTCGGAAGGAACCTCAACAGACTCGCCAACAAGCGATTTCGCAGCGAAATGAACGACGCCGTCGAAGCTGTCGGAGGACAGAACCTCGTAGGCCTTGTCCGCCACATCGCCTTCGACTAGGGTCGCGCCCTCTGGCACCGCATCACGGTTGCCAACAGAGAAGTTGTCCAGAATGGTGACGTCGTGGCCAAGAGAAATCAATACTGCCGAGCACACGCTACCGACGTAGCCGGCACCACCAGTGACGAGGAGTTTCATTTGATAATCACCATGATTGCGTGAGACAGAGTATCCGGAATGTCAAGAGAATGATCACCACGGGCGAGAGTCACGCGGCCGGCGGCAACCTCGGCAAGTGCCTCAGTACCCGGCATAATTCCAGCCTTGTGGAGACGCTTCATGTAGCTCTGCTCGACCTGCAGGATTTCGTTAATCTGGACGATCTCAACGGTGTACTCGCCGGGGTTTAGATCGGACAGTCGGCGAACGTTCTCTAACGACTCTGGTGACTGAGTCCCACCGAGGTCTCCCAAACCGGGAATCGGATTGCCGAATGGGGAGCGTGTGTAAGAGTCAAGCACGTCGAGAAGTTTGCGCTCGACCTCGTCACTCATTACGTGCTCCCAGCGGCAGGCTTCGTCGTGAACCTTGTCCCATTCGAGGCCAATGACATCCGTAAGTAGGCGCTCAGCTAGGCGGTGCTTACGCATGACAGCCGTGGCCAGCCTGCGGCCCTCGTCGGAAAGCTGCAAGCTGCGATCTGGGGCAACTACGAGAAGGCCATCGCGCTCCATGCGCGCAACGGTTTGGCTAACGGTCGGCCCCGACTGCTCAAGGCGTTCGGCAATGCGAGCACGCAAAGGAATGATGCCCTCTTCTTCGAGTTCGAAAATCGTACGTAAGTACATTTCCGTGGTGTCAACCAAATCCCTCACGGTTTTCCTCCGATAACACAGTCTTAAAAGTTTTCACTCAAGTATTAGGATAACCACACTTGCGCAAGAAAGATGTTAGGGCTCGCAAATCTAGTGGCTTTGGTGCTGATTAGGCAGCGAAAAGCTTGGTTCGGTGGGCGCTGCTGAGACGGAAGGGAGCGTACGCGATGTCGAAAGTTCGACGTGCAGACGAAAACGCCGACCGCCAGTGTGGATGAAACTCCGGCACGGGGTCGGCATTGAAGTCCAGCTCTATCTCAGGGCTGAAATTAGGAACCCTATCGATGTCACCGCCATGTGGCGTTAGTTTGCGTACTCACGCAGCTTGTCAGCACGGTCACCCTCGCGGAGCTTGGACATAACTTCCCGCTCAATCTGGCGGACGCGCTCTCGAGACAGGCCAAAGTGGCGGCCAATCTGATCCAGCGTGCGGGGCAGGCCATCGTCGAGACCGTAGCGGAGCTTAATAACTTCCTGCTCTCGAATCTCGAGAGTGGACAGAACCTTGCGGACATCGTGGTGACGCAGGGAAGCGACAACTGCCTCCTCGGCATCAGTTGCCTCTGAGTCCTCGATGAAGTCTCCCAGAGGAGCTTCCTCATCAGTGCCCACCGGCATGTCCAAGCTCACCGGGTCGCGGGACTGACGCAGCAGCATCTCAATCTTGGCTTCTGGAATGCCGGATTCCTCTGCCAATTCCTCATTCGTAGCCTCACGGCCGAGTTGCTGGTAGAGCTCACGCTTGATACGAGAAATCTTGTTGACCTGCTCAACCAAATGGACGGGGAGGCGAATGGTGCGCGACTGATCAGCCATACCGCGGGTAATAGCTTGGCGAATCCACCACGTTGCGTAAGTGGAGAACTTGAAACCCTTGGTGTAGTCGAACTTTTCCATGGCGCGGATGAGGCCCAAGTTGCCCTCCTGGATTAGATCCAGCAGAGGCATACCGCGGTTGGTGTAGCGCTTCGCCAGCGAGACCACAAGACGGAGATTGGCTTCGAGTAGGTGGGCGCGTGCAGCCTTACCTTCCTTTGCCAAAATCTTGACATCACGCTTCTTTGCGCGGGTCATTTTCGCGCCGGTCTGCAGCAAATGCTCGGCGTATACACCGGCTTCAATGCGCTTAGAAAGTTCCACCTCTTCTTCAGCGCTGAGAAGAGCAGTCTTTCCGATGCCGTTCAAATACACACGAACCAAATCGGCGGACGGATTGGAGTTATTGCCAGTGCGGCGCCCCTTGTCCCGTGGCTGACCTTCCAGTTCGTCATTTTGAATATCGGCACTCTTCATGAATCTGCCTCCTGGATTTTTAAGTGGACTCGATAACTACAACGCACGGAGTTACGGAAATGTTCCCGTGAAAGTTGATGAATGTCAATAGGGTAATTTTTCCATGCAAATATAATGTTAAGAAAAACTGCCGCGACTAGCATTCTATGAGAACTGTAAAGGGTCCATCATTGACGGATGCGACCTCCATCATCGCTCCAAATTGTCCCGTTTCGACCGTCAAGCCACGATTGCGCAAGTTCTCGACAATTTTTTCTATGACGGGTCCGGCCTCTGGGCCCGGAGCCGCGTCTACCCACGACGGCCGCCGTCCCTTCTTTGTCGCCCCCATCAACGTGAATTGGCTAACAACGAGCACCGGGGCGCCAGCGTCGACAGCGCTGAGCTCGCCATCCAGAATGCGCAGCTCCGCAATCTTGCGGGCCATCGTTTCCCAAGCATCGGCAGTGTCCTCGCGGCCAACACCTACGAGCGCCAAAATGGCGCCGGTATCGCCTCCGTCAACGTGGCCAACAACGGAGCCGTCGACAGTGACTGACGCGGATTTAACTCGGGTGAGAACGGCTTTCATTTACTGTTTATCCTCCAAGAGCTCGGCGGGGAGAATCAGACCATGGCGAACCAAGTCAACGACGATGGGAACTAGGGCGTCCTTGATTGCAGGGACTTCGGACTCATCAAAGGCTCCAAACATTGCCATGATGTCGATGACGGAGCCCAGGGCAGCTTCGGGATGCAGTGCACCCAGGATGGTTGCGACGGACTCATCGATTGAGTGTGTCCAGGCGGGGCCGTCGGTGCGTGAGATGCGCGTATCGAACTCAGTGAAGCCCTGGCCGCTGTCGACGTCGGCAAGCGAAACGCGTTCTAAGGCGACGCCGGGTCGCACAGTAAAGGCAGCTTCGAGGATGGTGTTAGCAGTTTGTGCGCGAAGCCATTCGGCGCGGCCGAGATACTCCTGGGCTTCGGCGCCGAAGGGAGCGGCCAAAGGCTGCGGCATTTCTTCGCACACGGCGGAAGTCGGGCCGGCAATGCGTTGGACTGTGATGTAGCCGAACCCGATGCCTGTCACGCCGCTGTTGCGGAAGTGCTCCAGCCAGGCACGGGAGCGCTCGCAGCCTTCTGGGCTGCGGGGGTCGATGGACTCGTCTCGAAGCCAGGTGCCGATGTATTCCGCCGGCGTGGCGACATCTCGTTGTGTTACCCACACTTCGAGGCCTTCAGCAGGGAGCCAAGAGGCGATGCGCTGTTGCCAACTTTCGCCTTCGATATGGGCCCAAGCACCGAGCAGATGCGCCGTGCCGCCGTCGGTGAGATGGTCGGCCAGACCGCGGATCATAAGTTCGGTGGCACCGTCCAGATTCAATCCTGAGTCACGGTAAACATGTTCCACACTTGGCAGCCCTACGACGAACGGCGGGTTCGCCACAATGCGGTCAAACTTCTTGCCTGCAACCGGTTCAAACCACGAACCTTCGACGGCCTGCGCCTGGTCGAAGCCATTTGCGGCGAAAGTAGCGCGGGCAAAAAACAGCGCCCGGGGGTGAATGTCCGTCGCGACAATCGACTTTGCATCCGGCTGGGCAAGACTCTGGACGCCACAACCGGCACCGAGGTCGAGTACGGATTCCACCGCCGAGGTCGGCGAAATATCGAGGAGGGAGCGGGAAGCCCGCCCTACGCCCAAGACATGATCGGGTCCAGGAACGTGATCGCTCATAGAGGCATCGCGGTCGGAAAAGACAATACGGTCGACTCCCGCAATCTCGACCGGGCGCACATCGATACACACCTGTGCGTTGGTGGCGGTGCCGGCAAGTATGCCGCTGCCCAGTAACTTGGCTGTCAGCTCAGCCCCAAATAGCTGCTGTGCGTCGGCGAAATCGCCCAGGATGAAAAGACGCAACGCGGTCACAGTGTCCGCAGAAACGCCCTCAGTTTCGGTAAGTAGAACATCGACAACGCCGGGCTCACCGCGGTCCAGCGCGGCCAGTCCCTCGGCGCCTAGGACTCGACGCAGTGACTCACTGGAAAACTCAAGGAGCCTGAGCGCGGTGGCAAATTCCTCCGCACAGTCGACAAAATCACGAAGCTGCTGATCAGTCGGTGGGGTGAAGGTGGAGGGGGAAAAGGTCATCGTAGGCACTACCTTCGTCGTAAAGCGGGGCGGAGGGGCTAGTTAGGGGAGCTTGACGACGAATCGTCGTCTTCCGGCATATCGATGACATTTGCGTCATCGAAGGGATTTGAGGTGGTCTCGTTACCGGACTGCGTCGGTGCGTCGGTGTCTTCGGTACTGGCGGCAGAACCGAGCGCGCGCATCTCTGCTTCCTTGAGGGCGCGCTGGCGTTGCTGCTCCTCCCATTTGCGGTTTTGCTCGCGTACAACTCCAGGCTTGTAGACGCGCGGCTTACGCTTGTCAGCGGGTTCTCCAACGCCATTGGCGATGACAACCGCGATCCACGGCATGGGTACGGAGACGACCATGAGAATCGCTGCAATCCACGGCACATCCCACCACAGATAAAAAGCGCCGGAAAGAAGCAGCAGCGGAATGCGAGACCATTGCAGAGCCGCGTAGACGTGGCGGCGGTGGTCATAGTTGCGAATCCGAGAGCCGCGGGCGTCGGTAATCAACGCCGCGTCTTTCTTGCGTCGCCGGGAACTTCCGCGTTTCGGCAGCGCGGAGTCGCGACGGTCATTGATTCGCGCCATGGTTGTCTAGCATACGCCTGTGGCGTGGGGTCGTCTCAACTAGCTATGTCCGTTGCAGCCGCATGCTCGCGTAGTCGTAGCGATGTTGTGGATGGCTGTGGAAGGCAGCAGTCAGCAGCGGCCAGCACCTGGGGCACTGGGCATAATTTGACCGATGGGGCACAATTGGAATCTGTGAGCACTCCATTGAAGACGACAAAGACGATTGAACGCACCGATACCCGCGTCGATGAGTCGACGAGGGACGATACCCCGAAGTTCTTCCATTACGTCAAGAAGGACCAGATCGTGAACTCCGCGGTCAACGGCTCCTACGTCGTTGCTCTGTGCGGTGAAACCTTCCCTGTGAAGAAGTCAGCGAAGCCGGGTTCACCGGTATGCCCTGACTGCGAGCGGATTTACAAGTCCCTGCGTCGCAAGTGAGCGGGCTTCGTAAATGGCAGCAGGAGGCCCTCGACAAATACCTGGCGACTAACCCCAAGGACTTCCTTGCAGTGGCGACACCGGGCGCAGGTAAGACGACCTTCGCCTTGCGTATCGCCAGTGAGTTGCTGTCGCGCCGGATCGTCGAGCGCATCATCGTCGTGGTTCCCACTGAGCACCTGAAAGTGCAGTGGGCTGCTTCCGCTGCTCGTTCGGGGATTGCGTTGGATCCCAAATTCACCAACGCCAAGGGTGTGGTAAACCCCTCCTACCAGGGAATTGTTGTGACCTACGCCCAAGTCGCAGTGCATCCGTTTAAGCACCATGCCGTAGCCACCGCTCGGCCGACATTGGTGATTCTGGACGAGGTGCACCATGGCGGCGATGCCAAGAGCTGGGGCGACGGTATTTCCGAAGCTTACGGCGATGTCGAACGCCGCCTGTGCCTAACTGGTACGCCGTTCCGCTCCGATGACGCGGCGATTCCGTTTGTTCGCTACTCGCCGGACGGCGATGGTTACTCGCGTTCCGTCGCCGATTACACGTACGGCTATTCCAATGCGCTTGCCGACGGCGTCGTGCGCCCAGTGGTCTTTTTGGCTTATTCCGGTGAAGCTCGCTGGCGTGATAGCGCGGGTGATGAGTTCGCTGCGCGACTGGGCACCGTGATGAGCCCAGAGGAGACCACGCGTGCTTGGCGCACCGCGCTTGACCCAAAGGGCGAGTGGATGCCATCTGTGCTGCGGGCAGCGCACACCCGTCTCTCGCAGATGAGGCAGCATATCCCGGACGCGGGTGGTCTGGTCATCGCCTCCGATGCGGCAACTGCTCGTGCGTACAAACGCATTCTCGAGCAGATTGCCTCTACGCCGGTGGCGTTGGTGCTCTCGGATGAACCGGGCTCGTCGGAACGAATCAAGACTTTCTCCGAGTCCACCGATGAGTGGATGGTGGCCGTGCGCATGGTCTCCGAAGGCGTGGACGTGCCGAGGCTGGCGGTCGGCGTGTACGCGACCAGTTCCTCGACTCCACTATTCTTCGCGCAGGCTATCGGACGATTCGTGCGAAGCCGCATGCCAGGGGAGACTGCTTCGGTCTTCTTGCCGTCGATCCCGGTGCTGCTCGACTTGGCCTCGCAGATGGAGGTGCAGCGCAACCACGTGCTCGGCAAGCCGGATCGGCCTTCGGAAGGCTGGGAAGATGACTTGGTCGCTGAGGCCAATCGCCGCAAGGATGAGCCCGACGAATTGCTGCCGGCCTACGAATCCATTGGCGCGGATGCTGAACTTGACTACCTCATCTACGACGGCTCCTCCTACGGCACCGCAACCGTTGCCGGTTCCGCCGAAGAGGCCGATTATCTGGGTTTGCCAGGGCTTCTCGACGCCGATCAGATGCGACTCTTGCTGCGTCAGCGGCAGGATGAACAGCTTAAAGCCGCCAGTGCCCGAGAGAAGGAAGCCCGCGAGGAGGCGAGGGAATCGTCGTCAAGCGGGGGCGAAGGGGGCGCGGTGCACCGGATTGAGGGATCAGCGTACCCAAGGCCGCAGAAGGTGGCCAGTGAGGTGTTGCCGAAGTTGCGGAAGGAGCTCAATACGCTGGTGTCGATGACGGCGGCGCGGACAGGTAAGCCACATGGTCAAGTGCATAACGAGGTTCGGCGCGCCTGTGGTGGCCCGCCGACTGCGCTATGTACGGAGGAACAGTTGCGTGATCGCATCAGCTACCTGCGTAATTGGTAGGGTTTCAAACGAACTGAGCAATCTATGGTGGAGAGAAGAATGTCGGCAAGCAGTGATAAGTCGAGGCCGTCGGAATTGACCGGCGGTGGTTTGTCGGCTGTACCAGGCAATGACGGTCGGACTATTGGCGTGCTGGCACTGATCTTTGGCGTCGGCGGACTCTTGATGTCCTGGATGATTGTTGGTGGCATCCTCGGGGTCTTTGGCATTGTTCTGGGCATTATCGCGATGGCGAAGGCAATGAGTGCTAAGAAGCGCGTGCAGGCAGCTGGGGGAGACGCGGTCATCAGCGGTTCGTTCGGATTGGGCGTGGTCGGCATTGTGACGGGTATTGCAGCCGCCGTGGTGTCGCTGATGCTGTATTCGTCGACATCAGATGCGATGTCGAAGTGCGAGAAGTTCGAGCGCACCTCTGGAGAGTATGCCGAGTGCATCTCTAAGCAGATGGGTACTGATCAGCCAAAGAAGCAATCGGAGTGAGTTCGGAAGCGACATCAATGGCGGTCTTACTTTGTGCCCGGAGTTTTCGGTCAACGCCAGATACGCAATCAGGAAATGAGCTAACCCCGTAATCCACCCCCGAAGCCCAACTGCCTGCAGTTTCGGCCGGGGGTTTCTTAGTGAAATCTCATATTTGGCCGAGTGTTGGTAATGATATTGGTGTCAGAAAGTACCCACATTTGGCATCCCCTACATGCGGTAAACGTTTGAACATGCGTGCAATACAGGATGTCTGCTGATTATTAAATAGGAGCGTGAATCGTGGCAGCGACATCTACGCGCGACAACTCCCCGGAACTGTCACCTGGCCAACAAGACCGTGGATACCTCAGCCGAGAGCTTTTCCGTAAGCGCACCGGTCTAGGACTCGGTATCATCCTGGCCCTGCTCGTGTACTTCTTTATGCCGGCTGAGCTCGATCACAACCTGCGTGCAACCGCAGGTGTAGCAGTGCTTATGGCCGTGTGGTGGATGTCCGAGGCTATCCCGATTGCCGTTACGGCTCTGCTGCCGCTGGCTCTATTCCCGATTCTCAACCTCGCGGAGATTAAGGATTTCTCGGGCAAGTACACAGACCCGACCATCTTCCTCTTTATGGGCGGCTTCCTGTTGGCGCTGGCGATGCAGCGTTGGAACCTCCACAAGCGCGTCGCATTGTGGGTTCTGGTGCTCATGGGGTCGTCACCAAAAATGCTGATTCTCGGCTTCATGGTGGCTACTGGCTTCCTGTCGATGTGGGTCTCCAACACGGCCACGGCCGTGATGATGCTGCCAATCGGTGTGTCCGTCCTGAGCCTCATTGTCCGAATGCTGCACGATGAAAAGGTTCCTGCAGAGGATACGGGCTCTGCGAGTGAATCCGTCGCTGAAACCCCCGGTGGGGATGCGCTGGAGGAGGCCGAGGAGTCGTCGTCAAGCTATGACCCGATGCCAAAGTCAAACTTCGGTATCGCGCTGATGCTGGGTATCGCTTACGCGGCATCGATTGGCTCGCTGGGCACGATTATTGGTACTCCGCCGAACGCGATGCTGGCGGCCTACATGGCGGAGCAGGGTGTCAACATTGGGTTCGGCCAGTGGATGCTGCTGGGTGTCCCGGTGGCGGTTGTGCTCATGCTCTGTGCCTGGTTCCTGTTGACGAACGTGCTGTTCAAGCCGGAGATTACGCATATTCCAGGTGGGCGCGAACTCATGCGTGACGAGTTGAAGCGCCTTGGCCGTATGTCGACTGGAGAGCGCCGAGTGCTCCTAGTGTTTATCGCGGCGGCACTGGCGTGGGTCTTTGTTCCGGTGCTGCTGCCCGACACCAAGATTGCCGATGCGGTTATCGCAATGACCGTGGGTATTGCGTTGTTCCTTATTCCGGGTGGCCCTAATGGCGTGAAGCTCATGCGCTGGGAAAATGCGTTGGAGCTGCCGTGGGGTGTGCTGCTGCTGTTCGGTGGTGGCCTGGCGCTGTCCTCACAGTTCGGTGCCTCTGGGCTGTCGGACTGGATTGGCGAGCAGCTGTCTACTCTCGGCTGGATGCCAGTGGCTGCACTCGTGGTTGTCGTCGGCGCCGTTGTGCTGTTCCTGACCGAGTTCACCTCTAACACCGCGACGGCCGCGACCTTCCTGCCGCTGGTTGGTGCGATGGCAATCGGTCTGGGCCACGACCAGATGATCTTCGCAGTTCCAGTTGCACTGGCAGCTACTTCGGCATTCATGATGCCGGTTGCAACACCGCCGAACGCCATCGCCTACGGCTCCGGCTACGTCAGCATGGACAACATGGTCAAGGCCGGTGTCTGGCTGAACGTCGTCGCACTGATCGTGATTTCTGTGGCATCGCTGACGCTCCTGCAGTGGGTATTCGGCGTCGTGTACTAGCTGGGTAGGTAGTAGCCCGTAGTGGATGGTGGGGCAGTGCGCTGAACCGCCACCGGGCTTCTCCGCCTAGCGTTGCTTAGATGCCCGTTCGCCCCGTTCCACTTTGGTGGTTCGGGGCTTTTGGCTGCAAATGTGAAACTGCGTGAGTTTATGACACTTTCAGGCCATTTTTCAGGTCATTTTTGACATAAACGCAGTCAGTAACTCACTAGCGCTGACACCAAAAGAAAAACCGGGCCCGAATAAGGTGTGAAACCTCATTCAAGCCCGATTCTCTGGGGCTAGCTGTTAGCCCCTGAACAACTTCAGGTTAAAGCTTTACTCCAAGTAGTCGCGCAGAACCTGCGAACGCGATGGGTGACGCAGCTTGGACATCGTCTTGGACTCGATCTGACGGATGCGCTCGCGTGTCACACCGTAGACCTGGCCAATCTCGTCAAGCGTACGCGGCATGCCGTCGGTAAGGCCGAAGCGCAGGCGGACGACACCGGCTTCACGTTCGGAGAGAGTCTCCAGAACGTCGCCAAGCTGGTCCTGGAGGAGCGTGAAGCTGACGGCGTCCACAGCGATGACTGCCTCTGAGTCCTCAATGAAGTCACCGAGCTGGGAGTCGCCCTCGTCACCGATGGTCTGGTCCAGCGAAATGGGTTCACGAGCGTACTGCTGAATCTCGAGAACCTTTTCCTCGGTGATGTCCATCTCCTTAGCGAGCTCTTCCGGAGTGGGCTCGCGGCCCAAATCCTGGAGCAACTCGCGCTGGATACGACCGAGCTTATTAATGACCTCGACCATGTGAACCGGAATACGAATGGTTCGAGCCTGGTCGGCCATTGCACGAGTAATGGCCTGGCGAATCCACCACGTTGCGTAGGTGGAGAACTTGTAGCCCTTGGTGTAGTCGAACTTCTCGACCGCACGAATCAGGCCGAGGTTGCCTTCCTGAATCAAGTCGAGGAAAGCCATGCCACGGCCGGTGTAGCGCTTTGCCAGGGACACCACAAGACGGAGGTTGGCCTCGAGCAGGTGATTCTTGGCGCGCTGACCGTCACGAGAAATCTCGCGCAAGTCGCGCTTTTGGGCGTAAGCGATGCGCTCGCCGGCTTCCTTGGCCTCGTCAATCTTGTACTGCGCATACAGACCGGCCTCGATGCGCTTTGCCAGACTGACTTCTTCCTCGGCAGTCAGCAGCGCGACCTTACCAATCTGCTTGAGGTAGGCGCGGACAGAGTCGGCGGAGGCGGTGAGGGCAGCATCTTTGCGGGCCTGACGCAGACGAGCGGACTCGTCCTCGTTCCAGACCTCGTCGCCCTCGTCCTCTTCATCCTCGTCTTCGTCTTCGTCCTCGTCGTCCTCTTCTTCATCATCGTCGAGGTCGTCGTCTTCGAGGTCGTCATCATCCAGATCGTCGTGAAGATCATCGTCTTCGAGATCATCATCCAGATCCGGGTCGTAGTCCTGCTCCTGCTCCAAGTCGTGGTCGAGTTCCTCGTCCTCGAGCTCTTCGTTCTCAGTTGCGTCGAGAGCCTGCGCGTCCTTCGCCTTCGCTGCAGCAGCCTTGGCCGCGGTGGCCTTCGCAGCCGTTGTCCGCTTAGTTGCCTTCTTGGCGGCGGCCTTACGCGTGGTCTTCTTAGCGACGGACTTCTTGGCCGCCTTCTTCACGGTCTTCTTGGCCGCTGCCTTCTTAGCGGTCGTCTTCTTCGCCGCAGTTTTGGTAGCAGCCGTCTTTTTGGCAGCAGTTTTCTTCGCGGCAGTCTTCTTTGCCACGGTCTTCTTCACTGCCTTCTTGATGGCCTTCTTTACAGCCTTCTTTGCAGGAGTAGCTGAACCGGTGCCACTCCCGGTGGATTGGTCCTGAGCTTGCCCCAGTTCGTTGCCTGCCACGAACGCCCTTTCACGATGTACGTTGTGTGCGCCGCCAAAGCCGCCGCCAGCTTCTCTCGGTCGAAGAGAAGCTCAACGCGCCAGTGGTGCGCCTTTACTTCGTCTATAGCCAACTAGCCGAATGGAAAACATTCAGAGCTGACCTTTTCGTGCCACGGTCATCAGTGTTGCTTTCTGGCTCCTAGCGAAGAAGTAATCGGTGAAAATCCTCATCGAAGCAGTGCGCTGGAATTCGATTTTCCCAATCCTCCTCGAGCCTGTTGATTATTCAACCTTGCCGTGAGTCAACTTCTTATTGTAAACCAATTCTTAAAATCGCCGCCACGGGGCATGGCTTCAAGCACGTGTCACGCCCGACACGTAGCTACCAATCCCCATATAAGAAATGAAAGTGGTTAAGGGTAAAGTCCCTGGTCAGCTGCAAAGGCGGCGCCAGCAATACCCGCATTATTATCCAGACTTGCGGGGACAACTGGAGTCTTACATGTCAACAGCGGAATCCACTTTTCGTGTTCGCGACTGATTCCGCCGCCGACGATGATCCGTGACGGCCAAAACAGCGCCTCGTAGGTCTTAAGCACCTTGCTCACGCGCTCAGCCCACTCTTCGAAGCCGAGCCCCTCCACATCCTTAACTCTCGCGGATGCAAAGTGTTCGGCCTCCATGCCATCAATGATGAGGTGGCCTAACTCCGAATTGGGGTAGAGCAGTCCGTCATGAATAAGCGCGGAGCCGATGCCTGTACCAAAAGTTAGCAACAACACGGCGCCTGTCTTATTGCCCGGATCGCCAAACTGGACTTCAGCGAGGCCGGCAGCGTCAGCGTCGTTAAGCACGTGCGCCTTGTTGTTGGGCAGGTATTTAGCGAAGAGCTCTTGGCAGTTCGTATTAACCCAAGAACCGTCAATATTGGCGGCCAGCAAGGCAATCTGATTCTGTACGACGGACGGAATCGTGATGCCGACATCGGAATCCCACTTCGCAATGTCCACAATTTCTGCAATGGTCTCCGCAACCGCTTCCGGAGTTGCCGGCTGTGGCGTGAAAATTTTAATGCGGTCGCCAATAAGCTGCCCAGTTTCAAGGTCTACGCGGCCACCCTTGATTCCAGAGCCTCCCACGTCGATGCCAAATCCAATTCGTTGTCCCATAGCTCAAATTGTACGAAACAGACACAATGGGGGCATGAGCAATAACTCGCATGGCACCGAACAACTCGCTAACAGCGCGGATAATAGGGGGTCTGCTGCACCGAATAGCCCCGGGTCCGTGCGGCCCAGCGTCGGGGAATTGCGTGACCGCGCGGTACTTATCGCCCGCGCAGCCGCGGCGCACATCGCCAGTCGTCGGGTCGAACTCGGCTCCGATGGCGTTTTAGCAAGTTCCGAAACGAAGTCCTCAGCTGTTGACCCCGTCACCGTCGTCGACCGTGAATCTGAGGAGCTCATTCGTTCGCTTATCAAGACGTTTAGCAGCTCTGACCGCATTTTGGGCGAAGAAGGCGGGCTTGACGACGGCGCGAGTTCCCCAGCGCAGGCTGCCAACGAGGGCGAAGCGGTGACCTGGATTGTAGACCCCATTGATGGCACGGTGAATTTCCTTTACGGCCTGCCCAATTGTGCCGTGAGTATCGCTTGCGCCGTAGGCGATGAGGTAGTGGCGGGTGCAGTGGCAAATGTGTCCTCGGGAGAGATTTACAGTGCAGCTAAGGGAGAGGGCGCTCAGGTTTCTCGGCGGGACGGCACTGTGCAGACGCTTAGTTGTTCCCCAACGGCCGAGCTGGAAAAGACACTTGTGGCAACGGGATTCAGCTATTCCGCTAGTCTCCGGCAGGTGCAGGGCCGGATAGCGTCGCAGTTGCTGGGGGAGTGTCGAGATATTCGGCGCATGGGATCGGCGGCGCTGGATTTGTGCATGGTGGCGCACGGGCGTGTTGATGCGTATTACGAACACGACATCAAAACTTGGGACTATGCGGCTGGTGCTCTGATTGCGGCTGAAGCAGGCGCAAGGATTAGGGTCCCGGAATTCACTCAGTGTGCTAACGCTGCCGGCCGGCCGGAGGGAGACCCGCTCGACTTTGGTGTCGGTGCGGCGAACCCTGAAGTTGCCGATGCGTTCTTCGAGGCATTGGATGGTGCTGTCGCGCAGGCTAGGAATTAATGTGTCGGTCTAGGAGCAGGTGCTCGAGCCTAACGAGCTCAACCCCTCTAGGTCGGCTTGTTCGCCACGGTCTAATGCGGACATCGTTTCCTCAACCTGGCTGGCTACTTCGAGATCCTTAAACCCCTTACCCAAGGACACATCGACGGTTGCATCCGGCCGACCATCGTGGATGAGCTCAAAGCAGGGGAAAAGAGCGTGCAGCGCTGCGGCGTGGCCATTGAAGTCCTCGCCATAGCGCAGCTGGCCGAAGCAACCGAGGTCTTGGTTTTCCACAATTGGGTCGTTGCCGTAGGGAACCTGCTCATCGAGAACAAAATCGAGCTGCCGCAATTGCTCGGCGACGGTTGTAGCCTGGCCGACTTTGCCGTTGGCATTATAAACGCGCACATGAACATCCGACGGTGGAACGACGTGCTCTCCGATTAGTGTGGTGGAGGAAACAGGGGTGCCAGCCGCGGGGAGGGAACAGGATACCGGATAACTTGCCGGTTGGCTGCGGAATGCCAATACCCACAACGTAGCGGCAATCACTACAGCAACGACGGAAACCACCACGTAGGGAACAATTTTTCGTCGATGTGATGTGCTCGAAGTGCTCGCGGGGCCTGAACTCATAGCCATCATGTTATCCTCTCCTCGGCTTATGGGCATAGAAACCTATTCTGACCTGCAGAGATGACAGATTGCGTGAATTGCCTTAATATCCGCTGAGAAAGGCACTGGAGAGTACAGGGTGTCAATCGTCTCAACGCGTTGTATTCTCCGAGAAAAAGTCAGTTCACAATGTCTAGCAAAGGTCCAGAAAGAAGGTTTGGGACATGGCTGTAAACTACGATGCCCCGCGTACTCGTGAAACCGAAGAGCTGGAGACCGATTCCCTCGAGGGCCTTCAGGCTGCATCTGCTGAGAAGGAAATCGACGACACTGACGACGGCGAAATTGTTGAGCCATTCGAGTTGCCGGTTGCCGACATCGCGGGTGAAGAATTCGATATGGATGTTGCCCCGAAGGGGGAGGATGAATTCACCTGTGGCTCCTGCTTCATGGTGATGCACCGCTCAATGATCGCAATCGATAACGGCGATGGATTCCCCATCTGTCAGGACTGTGCCTAATCCCCGCACAGCCGGGATAGCTTCCTAGGAAAAAGGAAAACCGCCACTACCACGGTTCTGGCGGCGCTGGGGCCGTCGGCAAGCGTGTAGCGGCGGTGAGAGATTTGACCTAGCGGTCGAAGAGACTGTCAAGCAGTGCCTCGGGGTGGCGGGTGGAGACCAGCCAATAGGGGGTGGGGTCGTCCGGATCGTCGAGGACTAGCAGCACCATCGTGGGAATCCACGTGTGTGTAACCAGGAACGCTGCTGGATCGAGCTGACGGCCCAACGCATTGCGCTGCGCGGACTTCGGGACCACCAGGGATTTGGCAACAACCGATGCTGGCAAAACTGCCGTGCCAGCGTGAAGCCAGCGTTCACCAGTGCTGTCCACTTCCACGGACACCGTGGTCTTCGACATAGTCAACAGCACCCACACGCCCACGGCCAGACAAATAATGCCGCCGATGACAAGCCAAATCGGTGAACGGTTAAAGCCAATCTGGGCCGTGCATACAAAAACGGCAGCAGCGCCGAGTACCCAGAACCACCAGGGAACCCAGAGCTTTTCGGAATAGACAATCGATGAATCTCCGCTCGAGCTCATTGCTATTGCCGCACCTTCAGAGACGGATGCTGAGCTGTCGTCGCGACGAGGCTGCAGGTTATCTTTTCCACTCACGGTTATCCATTCTAGGGCACGGCTATGCTCGGTACTGACAAGGCCGAAGTGCGGTTCTTAAAAGACGCGACAGCGAAGGATATACAAAGAGATGACTTATGCCCCGGTGCAAGTGAAAAAGCTCGCTAAAGACGCTGTGATTCCCCAGCGTGCGCATGCCGATGATGCCGGTGTGGATTTGAGCTCAGTGGAGGATGTCGTCCTAGCACCAGGGCAGCGGGCGCTCGTGGGAACCGGTATTGCCATTGCTTTGCCGGCGGGCACAGTGGGATTGGTTCATCCTCGCTCCGGATTGGCTTTCAAAAAGGGGCTGTCCATCGTCAACGCTCCCGGCACGATTGATGCCGGTTACCGTGGTGAGCTTAAAGTCTGCCTGATCAACTTGGACCCGACCAATGCGGTGGAGATCGCCAAGGGCGATCGAATTGCCCAATTGGTTGTGCAGAAGGTCGAGCTCAGCCCGCTGGTGGAAGTCGATGAGCTCGATGAAACTGAACGCGGCGCGGGCGGTCACGGGTCAACCGGAGTGTCCACGACGCTTTAAAACGCCTCTGACAGCGCGGGGACCCTACCAAGTGTGGTTCAATGCGTGAAGAGCTCAATAAAGCGTTTACAAAAGCGTATACAAAGATTTCTTTTTAGCGAGGTGTCAATAAACCACCATGTGGCCATTTGGAAAGAAGAACCAGCCAGAAGAACCAGCTGCTGAGGCAGAGGCCGTTACCACCGACTCTGCGGCGCCAGCTTCTGAGGAGGCTACCGCAACCGTGCATGACGACGCGTCGGAAACCGCCGCGGAGAACGCACCAGCAAACGGCCCCTTCGACATCAACAGCGCTAGCCCGACGCAGTTTGATTTTTCGGACTTCGCGAAGGCCAGCCTGAACCTCGGTTCGATGCTGCTGCCTATTCCTCACGTTGGTGATATTCAGGTGGAGATGGGGCCGACAGGTCCAACCATGCTGCACGTCGCCACTGAGCATGGCCGCGTAACTCCTGTAGCATTCGCTGCTCCGACGTCGGGCGGCCTCTGGGAGGAGTCCGCTCAGGAAATCAAGGACGGTCTTGAGTCCGATGGCCTCGATGTCCACGTCGAGCAGGGGCCGTGGGGTTCTGAGGTCGTAGGTCGCACCTCCGATATGGAAATGCGAATCATCGGCGCCGACGGCCCGCGTTGGATGCTTCGCATGACGGCTTCCGGTCCGGCTGATCGGGCGGAGGAACTCGCAAATCTCGCCCGCGGTCTCCTTGCCCGTAGCTTCGTCTCGCGCGGTGAAAACCCGATGCCAGCAGGTCAGCCGCTTCCGGTTACGCTGCCGTCCCAGATGGCCGAGCAGATTCGTCAGGCATACCAGCAGCAGGCCCAGGCTGCCCAAGCTGAAGGTGAACCCGGGCAGGTGCCAGGCGCTACTGGTATCAACCCGGATGGCTCCACCAATTAGTTTGGTCAACCCGCCAGCAGAGAGAAGCTAGCTACTTGACCAGTTAGAAAAGGATCTGCAGGCGCGACTGTGCACTGCCCGCCGCCGTCACCCGACAGCGGCTTTTCTCTTGTCAGCGGGTAGTATCACACTGCGTGAACATCGAAGTGACTATTGACCGTCCCGCTGCCGGCGGAGAATTCATTGCCAGCTATGACGGACGTATCGGTTTCGTCACCGGCGGCATCCCCGGCGAACGCGTTGTTGTCGAGATTGCCAAACCTGATGCCAAGCTGTGGCGCGGCAATGTCGTTGAGGTTCTGGATGCCTCAGAACATCGAGTTTCGCAGCGTTGCCAAGCAGCTCAGCAGGGCGCGGGTTGTTGCGACTGGGGTTTTATTGATCCTGAGCACGCGGCGCGTCTCAAGGCTGATGTCTTGACTGATTGTCTCCGCCGTCTGGGACGTTTCACCGCCGACGAGCTGCCAGCTATCGATGTCGTTCCACTTGCGCCCACTTCCCACTGGCGAACGCGCGTGCGGCTAGGTGTGGATTCCCAGGGGCGAGCGGGATTACGGCGTTCTCGTTCCCACGATCTTGTCATCGGCTCCGAGTGTGCCCAGACAGTACCCAATCTCATCGCTGGCTTTTCGACGGCCGGAACCATCCCCGCCGCTAAGCCTGCTCGCGGTCGCGGGAGCAAGAAGCCGAAGCCAGGAGAACTCCATGTGGCCATGGACACGGAGGGTAACCGAAGTGCTGTGTACGTTTCCGGCAGCGGCAGGAACCGCAAGCAAACGGTGATTGAAGGCGAGCCAACCACTCAGCACACTGTTCACGGCATCACTTTCGATGTGCCGACTACCGGTTTTTGGCAAGCTCATCGCCATGCTCCTGAGTTCTATGGCTCGCGCATCATTGACCTGTTGGCCGGTCAGTCTTTCTCCTGTGGTTGGGATCTTTACGGTGGCGCAGGCGTTCTGTCGGCGGCACTTCGCAAGCTAGTAGACGTTGAGGGCTCAATTCTCTCTGTCGAGGGTTTTGCAGCGGCAGCGACGGCGGGGCGCAAGGCCTTCACTGCAGCTGACCACAGTGCGAATGCGTCGCCTGCGGCACCAGTCCGGTTCGTTACTGGGGATGTCACCAAGGTTGTGCGCCGCGAAGTTGCTAATGAGGAAACACCAAATCCGGATGTCGTCGTTCTCGACCCTCCGCGCTCCGGTGCCGGTAAGGATGCCATTGCCGCTATTGCTGAGGCCAAGCCACGCACGGTTGTACATTTCGGTTGCGATCCGGCGACTTTTGCCCGCGATGCCCGGTACTGGGCTGACCACGGCTACGCGTTCAAACACCTCGAGGTCGTAGACGCATTTGGCCTAACACATCACTTTGAAACCATCGCGGTGCTAGAGCAGCTGTAGCTAGAGTGGGTGCCGCATGGGCGCAAGGACGTTGGCGCCGATTACGTCGGCAAGCAAATGTGCCTGCCATGGGCGGAAACCCTGTTCGCTGAGGTGGGCGGAGATTTCTGTAACGGCTGGCAGGCCGCCAGCGTAGTTGTCGTGGTGGCGGAAAACGAATGAGCCGACTGCGCGGCTGTGAATCCACCACACCAGTTCACGTGTCTGCGCGGAAGTGATGAGTGTGTCTTTGCGCAGGTGGATTTGGGCACAGACGTTGTCGATGCAGTCTCGCGTGGTTTCGAAAATTTCGGCGGCTTGTGGGGCATGTTCAGCCCAACGCCGAAAGTGTGGCATCTCGTTGCGAGGCGGCTTTTGAGGCTTCGGCCATGATGACCTGGGTTCCTGACGGGCTTCATTAACGACCTTCAACCAAGCGTCCGCGGCACCGCGACGGCGACGTGGAAATCCACGGATTGCAGTTAGTTCACGCTGCGTACCGGGGAGTTGTTCTGCGATTGTACGTAGAACGCTGTGACCCATGACGTGTGTTGGGGAGACATCACGGCGCTGCGCGATTTCGTCACGCTCAGTCCACAGTGCACGGGCGACGTTAAGTTGTTCGGGAGTGCGCAGCTTCCCAATCCCTTTGAGCCCCTGCCACGAGTGTACGACGTGCAGACCATCGAGGTATTTACGGTTTAGAGCGAGTTCGCGTTCGCATTCCTGTTCCAGCCATTCCAAACGGTCGAGCTCAGTCAGCGCCTGACAAAGAACCTCGGCGAGTTCGATGAGCAGCTCGACATCCAAGGCTGCGTAGTCCAGCCAATCTGCTGGCAGTGGACGAGTAGACCAATCCTCTCGACCGTGCCCCTTGGCAAGTCCAACTCCGAGGAGTCGCTCTGTCAGAGCTGCTAAGTTGACTCGCTCCAGGCCGAGAAGGCGGCCGGCCAGCTCAGTGTCAATGACTTTGGTGGGGTAGAGACCCAGAGCTGCGAGGCAGGGAAGGTCAGAATGAGCGGCGTGAATAATCCAGGTCAGGTCGTTGACTGAGGAACCGAAAACGGCCATCGCCTTGCGACCATCTTCGGGATCGATGAGAAAGGTGCCCGCTCCACGGCGGCGAAATTGAAGCAAGAAGGCGCGGTCGTCGTAGCGATATGCCGAAGCTCGTTCAGTATCGACTGCGAGCCAACCGTGTCCTTTGGCCAGCTGCTCACCGGCGTCAATAATGTCGTCGATGGCAGAAAGCACGCGTGGAGTTCCCTCGGCTGGGGCAAGTCTTACTTCTACGTCGGGACTAGTTTCCACGTCGGAGCTCATCGCACGCCTCTTCGGTCGTCGGTATCAGCAGTCGCCGGTATCAGCCCAGCAGGGAAACGCCGACGGGTGGCAGACCAGCGACGTTCGCTAGTACCTGAGCGAAGGATTCAACGTGGGTGCGCAGGTCGGTGCCACGAGCAGTCCACGATGCGCGCATTTCTAATTGAAAGGCCTGTGGCTTGCCGCCGATCTCGCCATAGCGGACAGAGTTCGTAGTAGTCACCGTGCCACCCAAGTTCGACAGTTCGGCGTTGTTCTCAGCCAGAGCCTCGGTGAGCCATTGCCAGGCAACCTGGGGAAGCAACGGATCTTCCGCGAGGGAGGCATCCATATCCGCCTGGATGTATGCAACCAAGCGCATGTCACCGTCCCAGGTTTCCTCACTGCGGGGGTCATGGAGCAAAATTAAACGACCAAAGGCATCGTCGTCCGAGGACTCGGGGACGATATCAGCTTCGGGCTGCGTGACCTCAAGCGAGACAGCGTGGCTAAACGGTGCCAGCTTCTGCGGTGGCCGAACGGTGCCCAGAGCAATCTCAGGTCGCAGTTCAGCAGAGTGCATTGACTGGACCGCGGCGCGGAAGTTCTGTGGCATTGAATCGGTTCCATTCACGCGCCTGAACTTAGCCATATGACGCTTGCGTTAGTGGGAGGCGCGCCGAAAAGAGTGGGAAGCGACCAAGCGGTTCGTCGAAAACGCACAGCAGGGCGAGAGAATTTCCTGTTCTTAGTACCCCACATATCAATTTCTAAGGTAAGTGGGGCATGATTGTCCGTATGAACAATCGTCGCACTTTGACTGATGCCCCGATTCTTGATGCAGCTTACGGTCGAACTCCTTCGCGCCGCCCGGTGTGGTTTATGCGGCAAGCTGGTCGTTCACTGCCTGAGTACCGTGAGGTGCGCAAGGACATCGGTATGTTGGACTCTTGCTTCCGCCCGGAACTGCTCGCTGAGATTACTATGCAGCCGGTACGTAGGCACGACGTTGATGCTGCGATTCTTTTTTCCGATATCGTCGTGCCGCTGAAGGCTGCGGGTGTCAACCTGGATATTGTTCCTGGCCGCGGTCCAGTAATGGATACTCCGGTGCGCTCGGAAGCAGACATCAAGGCTCTACCGGAAGTCACGGAAGAGCAACTCGCTCCGGTGGCCGAGGGTATCGGCCTCATTCTGCAAGAGCTGAATGATACCCAGGCACTCATTGGTTTCGCCGGTGCACCGTTCACCTTGGCGTCGTACCTGATTGAAGGCGGTCCATCCCGCAATCACGAGCGCACTAAGGCGCTGATGCACTCGGACCCTGAATTGTGGGATCACCTGATGCAGAAAATCACTCCGATGGTGATTGCTTTCCTGCGCGCGCAGATTGGCGCTGGTGTGGACGCTATTCAGCTCTTCGACTCCTGGGCTGGCTATCTCACCGAGCGTGATTACCGCCGCTTTGTGTTGCCGTACTCGAAGGAAATCTTCCAGGCTGTCGCCGACGCCGGCATTCCGCGCATCCACTTCGGTGTGGGCACCGGCGAGCTTCTCGGTGCGATGGCTGAAGCCGGCCCAGAAGTCATGGGCGTCGACTGGCGCGTGCCACTGGACGTTGCTGCCAACCGCATTCGTGCCACGCTTTCCGACGTTCACCGAGGCGCAGACCCGGCGGAAAACAGCCTTGCATTGCAGGGCAACCTTGACCCGGCGATTCTCTTTGCCGGTGAAGATGCAATGACCCAAGAGATTCAGCGCATCTGCTCTGAGGCGGACCGTGCAATTAAGCGTGGTGACGCCCGTGGACATATCTTCAACTTGGGTCACGGGGTGCTACCGAATACCGATGCCGACGCGATTACGCGCGCCGTTGAGATCATTCACGCAACGTAAAAGCCGACGCAACAGGCGTGTAAAACACGCACTAGCTAATTTCCTACAAGTCTTATCGACCGTGCCCGCTCGAGGCGCGGGCATAGAGAAAGCGTACGAAATACCGTGGTTGCACAACCTTCTACCATTGCCGTCATAGGTGGCGGTATCTCCGGCCTGAGCGCAGCGTATGAGTTGCGTAAAAAGCTCGGACCCGCCGCAAGAATAATTGTCATCGAGTCCAGTGCACAGGTCGGCGGCAAGCTGAAGACTCGACCAGGAGCTAACGGCCCTCTTGAGGCGGGCGCTGAGGCGTACCTGGCGTTCCGTCACGATGCCACCGATTTTTTCAAGGAACTCGGGTTGGCAGATCAGCTAGTCGCCCCTTCGGGGCTGCCTTCCAAGCTCTACATTGGCGGTGAACTCAAGGACCTTCCGCGTAACACGGTCACCGGTATTCCAGGAAGTTCAGAAGGGTTGGGCTACCTCCTCAGCGAGGCCACCCTCGCCAAGATTGATGCCGAGTCGAACCCCGAGCTCACTCCAGCCTTGCACTGGGTACTGGGTGACGACATGAATGTCGGCCAGCTGGTCGCGGCGCGGCTCGGTGAGGAAGTCGTTGACCGCATCGTCTCCCCGCTGCTCGGGGGCGTCTACTCAACCACCGCATACGATCTGGGTCTGCGTGCGACCATCCCACAGCTGGCGGCAGCGCTTGATGAAATGGCTAGTGTCGGTGACCATGTCAGCCTCACCGGCGCTGTCCAGCGCGTTCTGGAAGCACGTAAGGAGGCGCAGCAGGCGCGTCTGAGTAGTGAGGCTGCGACAGATTCGACGAAGACGAAGCGACCGGTGGTCTTCCAAACGTTCCGCGATGGCTTCGAGGTTCTCTACAACACGCTTGTCGACGAATCGGGAGCCGAACTCCTCTTGTCGACGAAGGCTACTGGTCTGCGCCAGCATGACAACGGCTTTGAGGTGACAGTGGAACTGCCGTCGGAAAGCGGCACGAGCATTAGCACTATCGACGTCGACGGTGTTGTCGTGGCGGCACCTTCTGCAACCACATCGGAGCTGTTGAGCAATCTTGCGCCAGAGGCGGCCGAGCTCATTGGTGGGGTAGACACGTCGAACTCGGCGGTGGTCGGTATGTGTTTCGACTCGTCGGAAGGACTGCCGGAGATCAACGGCGTGTTGTGCGAGATTGGTGCTGACCTGTCCGCGAAAGCTTTTACAGTGTCGTCCCGGAAGTGGCCACATATTGGTGAGCGCTACGGTGCCGTTGTGAGGGCAAGCTTCGGCCGTTTTGATGATGACTCGCACGTGCATCGTAGCGACGAGGACCTCATCGCCAGGGCAAAAGCAGATTTGGCTAAGGCGACTGGCTTTGATGTCGAACCGACAGCGGTTTTCGTCCAGCGTTGGTGGGCGGGGATTCCACGCTTCGATATGGGGCATGGAGGCCTGATGGATTTTGCTCGCCAGGATTTGGCCGAGGTGCCTAAGCTTGCAGCAACAGGGGCGTGGCTCAGTGGCCCGGGCATTCCGGAATGTATCTCCAACGCCAAGGCTGCGGCCAGCAAGATTGCTGCGGAGCTGGGATAAAGCTGCGAGATTGGTGCTGAGTACGAAACTGGCGCTGACCCATCGTTTTTAAACAAACCTTTCAACCGAACTAGGAGACAACTAATGACCAAGCTCGATTTCAAGAAGCTCAACGACACCATCCGCTACACCATGTGGTCTGCCTTCAAGGTGACCCCAGGTGCACTCGGTGATAACCGCGAAGAGGCAGTGGCTAAGACCAAGGAATTCCTGGCTCGTTACGAAGACACTGATCTGATCATCCGTGGTTTCTACGATGTTTCGGCCATGCGTGCTGAAGCCGACTTCATGTTCTGGATCCACGCAGAGAAGCTGGAAGACCTGCAGGCGTTCTACAACGCCTTCCTGCGCGAGACTCCGCTGGGCAAGGCATCCACTCCGCACTGGTCGAACGCTGCGCTGCACCGTCCAGCTGAGTTCAACAAGTCGCACCTGCCGTCGTTCATCATGGGTGAAGAGCCGGGACGATGGATTGCGGTTTACCCCTTCGTTCGTTCCTACGACTGGTACCTGCTGGAGCCGACCGAGCGACGCCGCATCCTTGCTGAACACGGTATGGCCGGTCGTGACTACCCGGATGTGCGCGCCAATACTGTCCCGGCGTTCGCACTCGGTGACTACGAGTGGATCCTTGCATTCGAGGGGCCGGAGCTCGACCGCATTGTGGACTTGATGTGGAAGATGCGTTACACCGAGGCTCGTCTGCACGTCCGCGAAGAGATTCCGTTCCACACGGGACGTCGCGTCGATGACATCGCAGAGATCATCAACGTTCTGCCGTAGCTCACGCAATCAACGAGAGAATCAGCAGCGCCGCTGGTCAAGCCCCGTTAACTGACGGGATTTTGACCAGCGGCGCTGCTTCTCTATCTAGTTATTCAGCCGTCTTGTCCGGTTCGAGCGTGAGTGAAATTGAATTGATGCAATAACGCAGGTCGGTCGGAGTATTGTATCCCTCACCCTCAAAGACGTGGCCGAGGTGAGACTTGCAACGACTGCACATCACTTCGGTACGGACCATACCGAGGCTGGTGTCTCGGCGCTCAATAATCCGGTCTCCAGCTAGTGGAGAGAAGAAGGATGGCCAACCGCAGTGAGAGTCGAACTTCTCGTTCGACCGAAACAGCTCGTAACCACAGGCCCGGCAGCGGTAGACACCTTGAGTCTTGGTATCGGTGTACTCACCGGTGAAGGCGCGTTCAGTACCTGCCTGACGCAAAACCTGGTACTCCGCGGCACTGAGGCGTTCGCGCCATTCTTCTTCGCTCAGATTCCAGTCTTCGCTATGCGAATCAACCATTCTGAATAGCCTCCTCAGACTTGAGATCAGATTCCTGATTAGACTTCCTGCCTGCTATCTTCCAGTCGCTCAGCCAGCTGAAGCCGGATGCAAAGCTACGCCCATTGACGGCATCCACAATCGTCATTCGAATGAGTGCTGCCGTGATGGAGAGAATAAGAACGGCCCATCCAATACCGCCGATTGCAACCGTGAACCACGGGAAAAAGAGGTCATCTTCATCAATCCACCAATTGGCGTAGAAGAAACAGAGTACGACTCCGAGTCCTGCGCCCCAATTCAACATGACTGTCGAACCAATATTTCCTTCATTGTCGCGAGCCAAAACCAATGGGCGAAGCACGGTGAGAACCATTGGCAAGAGCGTCATCGAGTAGTACTGCTGGCCCAGGCTGGAAAGGAAGAACGCGCCGGTGAAGAGAACTCCGGAAGTCGTAGCAATCCAGAATTTCTCATCCCTTTCGAGCCAGCGAAGAAGGAGCACGACGGATACCAAGACGAAAATGCCGAAAAAGATCTGCCACAGCAAAATCAGGGTCGGATGGGCACCTAGCCAAACAAGCTGTCCAGTCAGTGAAGCATTTGCAAAGTCACGGACAACTCCCAGGTAGGGGACGGTGATATCTAGGTAGTCACGTGGTTGGACCATGAGCGGCCACGCAATGACATTGGCTGCAATTACCACTCCGATACTGGTCAGTACCGTAGAGAACTGCCTGCGCATGAACGGTAGGAACAGCATTGGCAAGAAAACAGGTTTAATGGTGATTGCGATACCGATGATCAGGCCGGCCAGGATATTGCGCCGCTCGGTCAGAGCAATAAAAAACAGCACTAATGCAAGGAACAGTGAACCGTTGACGTTCGTAAAATCAAGGGTGTTGGTAACGGGTTCCGTGAGGTAGAGCAGTGCTATCGACGCTGGAATGATGGGGCCAGAGCGCGCAATACCAAGCCACCTCAGCAGCAATACAATTGCCGCAATGATTGCAGCTGACTGAAACACCGCAAACCAGATTCGGCCCGATTCAAGCGAGCCGAACAAATCAATCGGGGCTAAAAGTAGGGTAGCGCCTGGGGAATACAGATAGTGCGGATCGGCTGTTACGTAGTCTTCCGAATAAACGGGTACCTGCGATACGAATCGATTAATTGCCGACCAGACGGTCGTAAAGTCATCTGTGCCAGAAACGTCTTTCGGCAAAACCCAGGTGCGGTGAAAAATCACCACAGCTGCGATAGGCCACAAGAAAGCGCTGAGTCCTCGCGACACGTGCCGAGACAGAGGGCGTGGAGCCACCGAATTTGTCTCTGGCGTGTCCTTGGACGTTTGCGTTAATGCCGTTGCGCTTGCGCTCACGTCGGTTTTTGGTTTACTCACAATACTCCACCCTACTGGGTGAAGCTGCGGGAATAGCGTAGGAAGATGTGTGAGTCGGAACGTAGGATATCCCGCACTTCAAAAGCCTGCGGGTTCGTCGAGTTCGAGTCCTCATCAGGGTCGTTCTCGCCGAAAGTCAGGGGGCCGTTACCCACCCACATCGGCGACAATGTCAGGAACAGTTCGTCGACGCACCCCTTTTTGAATGCTTCTCGATACATCGTCGATCCACCCTCTACGACAATGTCCCGATACCCATGTTCAGCCAGCCACGTTAACGCCGCTTTTACCGAGGGGTTAGGGAACTTAACGACGCGAGCCCCGGCCGACTCCATCTTTTTAGCTTTGTTCTTGTGAGCGGCTCTTGCCTCTTCATCATTAAAAGCATCTTTAGTCGGGGTGAAGATTATCGGAGGATTGACTTCTGCATTCGCGAAAAAGTCAGATTTTATATCTAAATCCAACGAGCGCGAAAGTGTGGACATCGCCACGTGCTCGGAGCGACCTAGCTTCTGTCGAACGGCCTCTAGGTACTCCGGTATCTCAACTGGCCCGTACCCCTCGGACGCAATGGTGCCTGTACCAACGAAAACGACGTCGGCAAGCGCGCGAAGCGTGTTGAAAACCGTGGCATCGGTGTCGTTGCCAAGCTGGCCAGAGGTGCCTTCGACGGCGCCGCGTCCGTCCAAGCTGGTGACGGCGATGGCCGTGACGGTGGAGGTGTTGTGAGACACCGCCGCTGTATCATGTGTCGTTTGCGCAGGTCGAGAAAGAAACTGCAGAATTTCGTCGGTCGATGGGCTTACGGAGGTGAGTGTAGCCATACCGCCGAGGTTAAGCCGACGATTGCAGAATAGGCAAGGCCTGGCTTATAAGGGAAGTATTATAATCGTTGTCATTTATAAGGATTGGACTTATAGTAGGGGCATGCGACTAACAGATACTCTTGAGAAGGCATTCAACGACCAGATCACTATGGAGCTCACCGCTTCCCACGTCTACCGCCAGCTGGCAATCGAACTGGACCTGCTGGATTTCTCCGGCATGGCAGAGTGGATGCGTGCACAGGCGGATGAGGAAGTTGATCACGCGAACCAGTTCATCGCACACCTCGATGCTCGCGACAACCACCCGCAGATTGGTGCTGTCGACGCACCGGAGGTGAAGGTCACTTCCGCAATCGATGCATTCCGCATTGCTCTCGAGCATGAAGAGAAGGTTTCGGCATCTATCCGTAACCTCCGCAAGCTTGCTGATAGCGAGGGTGATCTCGACTCCCGCCCGCTGCTGGACAGCTTCGTGGTTGAGCAGATTGAGGAAGAGGACACCGTGCGTGGCATCATCGGTCGCCTGGAGATTGTTGGCGACAACGGTGCTGGCCTGCTGCGTATCGACCGGGAGCTTGGCGCTCGCGACGCAGCTTAACGTCAAACTCGATTTGTGAGTTCGAAAAGAGAAGACCGCTCCAGGGAAGTTCCTGGGGCGGTCGTTTCTATGTAGCTGGGGTATCAATTGATGGGCTTGGCGTCCAGCCAAACCGAAATTCGGGGAGCTGTCATGGGCTGACCGTCCATAGCATTTAGACGAGCGAGCTGCTCAGCAAAGCTCGCCGAATTGGAAAACCTGCCAGCCGAGACGCCCGCCGGACAATATTTTTCCTGCTTAACCCGGGGGAGCGGTAGGACTCGATGAAATTGGTTGCCTAACAAAGGTTGGGTTAAGTGACAAAAAGTGTGTCTGATTTTCAGCCTATTTGCTGGTCAGGCCGCATAAAACGGGCTTATATAAGGT
>NZ_JASPJT010000017.1:0-30447 GCF_030232425.1 Corynebacterium sp. MSK019
CCGGAAAGGGCCCATGAGATAAAAAGGGCCCACCCGGCGACACACCGAGCGGACACACTTTTTGTCACTTAACCCGCGACGCCGCCCACGGAAACTGCTTATGGTTTCCGCCGGGCGGCGTTTTTGTTTGGCTACGGCCTTTGCCTTCGCTCCTATCGATGAGCTACTCACTGATGGCCACGCTACAGCGCAACGATAGGTGAATAGCGTGGCCACAAGTGCCGGGCATCTTTTGCTGCTTACCCCAATGCGAGTTACTGACTGCGTTTATGACAGCGGCGGCGGGGCGATGCGAGTTACTGACTGCGTTTATGACGAAAATGGCCCGAAAAATGGCTTGAAAGTGTCATAAACTCACACAGTTTCACATTTGCAGCCCGTAGTTTGTCGGGTTGTCCGCTTTGCTACTTAACGCCGGGTTGTGGAGCTGCCGCAGTTGGGGATTTTACATCACCATCTAATGGTTCCTTTGGAGGGGACGTCGTTGTTCTTCATCTGGCCTGCACATATGGAGTATCGGGGTCTGTTTCGTGTCACCTAGAAAGCAAACCAAGACCCAGTTACCACTTGCGAGTGCCATTCCGGTGGATTGAATGAAAAATGGCGGGAATACAGGAGTTCTCCTATATTCCCGCCGTCTCCTTTTAGGAGCTAGCAATGCGGCTCGAAAGCCTTGGTATCACTAGTTTTCATTCTGCGAGTGGCGCTTACGAACCGCTAGCAAAATACCACCAGCCAGCAACAGCATTGCTGCGATTCCTAGCGTGCCAGCGACCTTAGCGCCGGTGACAGCCAGAGAAGACCCACCCTTGGAGCTGGAGCTCGAGGTGCTGCCACCCGAGCTGCTGTGGCCCGAGGTATTTCCACTGGAGGAGCTTCCACCAGAGAGGCTACCGCTGGAGGAGCTTCCGCCCTTGGAGCTGGAGCCCGAAGTGCTACCACCCTTGGAGCTAGAGCCCGAGGAGCTAGAACCTGAGCTGCTTCCACCCTTTGAGCTGGAGCCCGAAGAGGAACCGCCCTTAGAGCTGGAGCTCGAGGAACTTCCGTCCTTACCCGGCTTGCCTGGCTTGTCATCGGGCTTGCCTGGCTTATCGCCCGGCTTGTCGGGCTTACCCGGCTTGTCGGAATCACCTGGCTTGCCTGGCTTGTCGGGCTTACCCGGCTTGTCGGAATCACCTGGCTTGCCTGGCTTGTCCGGCTTACCCGGCTTGTCGGAATCACCTGGCTTGCCTGGCTTGTCCGGCTTACCCGGCTTGGTCGGGTCAGTCGGTTCGTTCGGCTTGGTCGGGTCAGTCGGCTCGCTCGGGTCCGTCGGCTCAGTCGGCTCGCAGTCGAGCTTGGTGCCCACGCGAATCACACGATCCTGCTTCTCCTTGAGAACCTCTTCAGAAGTTTCCGGCTCGCCCACAAACTCACCGTCCTCGAGATTCCAGGTGTTGGTGATTTCCTTCTCACCAGTGACACCAGGCTGATCCTCAATAACCTTGCCGGCTTCGAGGGTCTCGTCGTACTCGATGATGGTATCGAACGGAATCGGCGCAGTGTGCTTATCCGTCAGCTGGGCCTCACCCTCAGCAGGACCGACCTCGACAATGCGGTCGACAGGATCGCTGATTGTCTCAGACGAATCCTCCTTGACCACATTGCCGTCGCTGTCAACCGTAATCGTGACAGTGTGCTTGACCTCGCCTGGAGTTCCCTCCTGAACAACCTTGGTTTCGCCAGGCTCCAGATCCGGGTTAGTACTGACCAGGGTGTCGAACGGAGTCTTTTCAATCCACGAGTCAGACGTGGTCACCGGCTCACACTTTTCAGTCGGCTCACTCGGGTCCGTCGGCTCACTCGGGTCCGTCGGCTCACTCGGGTCCGTCGGCTCGCTCGGCTCAGTCGGCTCGGTCGGGTCCGTCGGCTCACTCGGGTCCGTCGGCTCAGTCGGCTCAGTCGGCTCGCTCGGGTCAACAGGAGGCGTCGGCTCGCACTTGCACTTAGTGCCCACGCGAATCTTTCGATCCTGCTTGTCCTTAGTAACGGTCTCCGAAATCTCCGGATCACCTACCGGCTCACCGTTCTCGAGCTTCCAGGTCTTGGTGATTTCCTTCTCACCGAACTCACCGGCCTGTTCCTCGACAACCCTGCCGACTTCCAGGTTCGGGTCGTACTCAATGAGGGTGTCGTACGGAATCTTCTCCGTGTGCTTATCCGTTAATGCGGTCTCGCGGCCCTTGGCCGGGCCAACCTCGATGATCTGGTTTACCGGGTCGCTGATTTTCTCAGAGGACTCATCCGTGGAGATTTCCCCGTTGTCAGCATTCACCTTAACGGTGTGCTTGATTTCGCCCTGCTTACCTTCCTGGACGACCTTGGTCTCACCAGGCTTCAGCTCAGGGTTGACCCGAACCTCGACCTCGAACGGAGTCTTTTCAGTCCACTCGATGGTCGTGGATGCAGGCTTGCCCTTGGTACCGACCTTGATGATCTTCTTGACCGGCTCAGCCACTCGCACGGTTTCGGTCTTGGAATCCACAACCGTCGAGTTTTCGATGGTCTGGGTCGTTGTGACCTTGTCCTTGCCTAGCTTGCCTTCCTGGACAGTCTCCTGCGTGCCGGCTTCCAGATTCTCGTCGAAGATGATCTCAGTCTCAAACGGGACGTCTACCTCGTACTCAGTAGTGTGAGTGCCCACGGTCTTCGTGCCAACACGGATAACCTGCTTGACCGGCTCCTTGGTGCGCTCAGTGGTCACCTTAGGGTCGCCGGACGGCTTGCCGTCCACAATCTTCTGAGTCGAAGTTTCGACCTCAGTTCCGAGCTGACCCTCCTGATCGACGACCTGAGTACCCTTTTCCAGGGTGTCGTCGAAAACAATTTCAGTCTCAAACGGAATCGGCTTCTCGGTCTTGGTCACCAGTTCCGATGGCTCCACGCCGGGACCATACTCAACAATGCGAGTAACAGGTTCCTTCGTGGTCTTCTCCTCGGTTACCTCAGCCTTGTCGCCCTTCGCGGTGAAGTTAGCAGTAAAGGTCTTCTCACCGTTCTCGCCTTCCTGGACAACCCTGATTTCACCAGGTGCCAGGTCCGGGTTCTCGCGAACCTCGGTCGGGTACGGAATCGGAACCGTCCAAGTTACAGTCTCGGCGCTTTCGCTTTCAGTAACCTTGGTTCCGATGACGACGACCTCATTAACCGGTGCCTCGGTCTGCTCCCACTGGCCGTCCTTGGTCATCTTTTCCTTGCCAGGAACGCCCTTGGTTTCAACCTTGTACTCGCCGGCAGGAATGGTGTCGTCGTACTTGTACTCGACCTTGAACGGGACCTCACGCGTCGGAACGTCGACAACGTTAACCACAGCGTAAGCGGTATCCGTAGAGCCGTCCTCGTAGGTCACGGTGACCGGAATCTTGACCTGGTCACCCGGCTTCGCATCCGCAGGGGCGGTTGCGGCGATCTCGCCATTGTCGTCAATACTGACAGTCCAACCAGCCGGAACTTCGCCCAGCTCGTATGGGTTGTCCTTGGCGACGTTTACGTTATCCGGCTTGTCGAGGTTTAACGGCAGCTTTGCGGTATCCCCCGGGTACACCGTCTCTGTTGGGTAAGACGGATCTGCTTCCCAGGCATTAGTCAGCTTCACGACGGTAGTAACCGGCGTCTGAGTAGCACGACCGCCTGGGGCATTAACCGTCACGGTGACGGTATTCTTGTCGCCCGGCTTCGCATCGGCCGGCGGAGTCGAGGTAACGACACCGGTGTTCGGGTCAACCTTGTACTCCCAGCCGTCAACATTCTGAGTGAGGACCGGCTTGCCGTCTTTCTGTCCGAAGGAGAAAGTAGAGCCCTCCGGCGGACCGTCGACATGATGTTCGACGGACTGACCCGGTCCAGTGGTCTGGACATCGTAGTTTGCCTGCAGGTCACCCTTAATAACGACAATGGTGCCTACAACCGTCTGCGGCTTCTGCTTGCCCTCATCACTGTAGTGCGCGAGGACTGGGACATTAAGAATGTCTCCTTCGTGCGCGTCCCTCGGAATGGTGGTCTTAATCTCACCAGTCTTCTCATCAACGTAGACAGTCCACGTCTTGCCATCCTTGCTGGTGAGGGTGGTCTGGTTAGTGCCGTCCTCAAAGGTGTAGCGCGACGGGGCCTCATCGGTCGTGTTGCCGCTCAGCCCGCGCTCGGGGAGTTCCGGAGTGAGGCTGACGTTCGCATTTGGCTGACCAGTTACAGTGTCGTAAGTCGGGATCTTGATGTCCACGATCGCCTGGAACTGGACCTCGATCTCATCGGTGGTCTGGTCCGGATAGGTCGCCTTCACCTTCGGAGTGATGACGGTTCCCGGCGCGACAGAGTCGTCCGCCTTCGCGGTGACCTTACCTGTTTCGTCGACCTTGACGGTCCACCCTTCCGGGACAGTGGACGGGTCAATCTCAAACTTGGCCGGGGGAACCGGCTTATGGCCCTTCATGATGGACTTGGTGGTGATCTGAGAGGTGATGTCTTCATTCACCTTGCCCTTGGCAAGGCCCGGGCGCACCAGGTCAGTGACCTGGGTATTGTTCGGGTCGACCACGACGAGCAGCTCAAGTTCATCGGTGGAGCCATTCGAGTACTCGACGGTGACCTTCGGGCGTGCGAAGGTGCCCGGCTTCGGGTTCTCCGGAGCGGTGACGGTGACGTTATAGTCCTCGTCCATCTCGACGGTCCAACCCTCGTAGACGTACTTCTCGTCCAGCTCGACCTTGGCCTCGAAGCCGCCGTCACCCTTCTTCTTCACCAGATCCTTGATCTTATCTGGTACCTGCTTGAAGACGACTTTCTGCGGCTCGGTTGCCAACGGGCCGGTAGCGCTATCCACGCCCGAGATGATCGACGCGTCCTCCTTGTCGTACTTCGGGGAGTGGAACTCGGTGTCGTCCAGGGAGAACGCCTTGGAGTCGATGACGTTTGCCTTGTTGTAGCGCGTCAGCGAGTTGGAGCTGTCGAAGGTAGCGCCTTCACCGAAGTTGTTGTTCTCAGCAGCCGCCTGGAGCTGGTCGACGGTACGTGGCTTCGCCAGAACTGAGAAGTTCACGTTCTTGTCAGTTGCCAGGTCAGTACCGCGGTACTCAGGCCAGGTGAAGAAGATGTCTCCGTTGTCCGCGATACGTAGCAGCTGCTCGCCGCCGGATGCTGCCGGGTCGGTGGTGCCGATGAACCTGCCGTTGCCGTCGTATGCCTCTACGACCATGCGGGACATCGAATCGTCCGTGCCGCCGTTCTCAACAGCAGGAACGTTGATTTTACCGACCTTGGTTTGCTCACCGGGGACGATGACGTGCTTCTCGAAGTTCTCCCACGACACCGTGATCGGGTTACACTCGATGTTCTCGCTCGGCCACGGGTTCACGATGGCCGTAAAGGATGCACTGTCTCCCTGGGTGGCAAACGGGCCGGAGGTACGGTCGACCTTATAGTTTCCCTGCCAGGCGTAACGTACCGGGTTAGCGGCAGCGGCCTCAGCGAACTGCTTGACTTTAGCATCGGTCAGTTCCGCGTAGAGGTTCAGGTTTCGCTGTTGCCTAGAAGCAGTAATTCCGAGGATTTCGTCGGCCTTGTGCGTGACTGACTTGTCAACAAAGGTCTCACCGGCACCCATAGAGGAAACCTGTCCCGCATCGAGGTACGCACCCATAAGGCCTGAATTGGAAAAGCTCCAATCAGCGAACGTGCGGTCTTTCGAGTTATCAAAGGCGACGCTCAAACCCCACCGGGTTTTGTTGGGGCTGCTCCCGCTTGGTTCCAGGGTGGTCCAGCTGAAACCAGCCTGGCTGCCCTGCGGAGCGTTCTCCGAGACAACACACGAACCGGCCGGCAGGTCGGAGGCCTTCTGGGCATCCTTCTCCACCGCGCCGGACTTCTCGCGGATGCCACCGGAGAGTTCTGCAGCTACCGCCTCCGGCTGTGAAGAGACAAAATTCGGAGCAACTCCGATTGCACTACCAACTACGGCTGTGACTGTTAGCACAGCCAAAGGAGCGCGTACGGAGCGCTTCTTGAGCACTTCCGGTAATTTCATACGCATTTTGCGTCCTTATCCAATTTCCCTATCCTTACCCACCTGGTACGGGCCCGCTGGCACCTCGCCGATTCTGTTAGCGAGACTTTGATGTTCAACACCTGGATGTTCACCACCCAGAAAGCTCCATAACACTTCAACATGAACCGTAAAAAGGGCGTTCACCACAGTTTAGCATGCAAAATTAACACCATATACCCTGGTAATACCCCCAAACACCCCTGAAATTTCGACGAAAGCAAGGCTTGACAAACTGACACAACGAATACAAAAACACCGCCCACCGAAACTACTTTTGGTTTCCGTGGGCGGCGTTTTTGTTTGGCTACAGCCTTTGCCTTCGCTCTTATCGATGCACTACTCACTTATGGCCACGCTACAGCGCAACGATAGGTGAATAGCGTGGCCACAAGTGCCGGGCACTACTGCGACCATGCTCTCCTACGACTCAGACTTGGTATCCGATTCCTCTGATTCCGACTTTTCGCCAGACGCAAACTCGCCTTCAACGACCACATCGGACTGAATAACCAGGCGCCCCTCTTCATCGTGGGTGTACTCAAAGCGCGGCAGCTCATTGCCCTCTTCGTCGTAGCCCGGCGCGGGTGCGGCTTCGTGCTTCTCCAACTTCTCTGGAGTATCGGTCTTCTCCCACTGGCGGGTAACCGGCTTGCGCACTGCCATGTGGTCATCACTCATGCCTTTGACCAAGGAGTACATCATCACAAAGTGGAGGAAGAAGAACGGTACACCGATGACAATCACCGCAGATTGCAGCGCTTCCAGTGCGGTTTCACCAGAGATCAGCAGCAGAGAAGCTGCCACAGCACCGATCATGACGCCCCACAGCACTCGGTAGAAGGTCGGAGCCTTGTTTTCCTCACCGGTGGACATCATGTCCATGACCATCGAAGCCGAGTCGATAGAGGTGACGAAGAAAACCATGATTACAAAGAGCGCAAACACGCTGACAAGCGTTGTCAGCGGGTACTGCTCCAACAGAATAAAGAGTGCCGGTGAGGGGTCTCCGCCTTCGACAACTGGTTCAGTCAGAATTCCTGGCTGCTCGTTTTCCAGCTCAAAACCTGCACGCCCGAAGATGGAGAACCACAGAATCGACACGATTGTCGGCAGTGCAATCACACCGGCAATGAACTGGCGGACTGTACGTCCACGGGAAATACGCGCGATGAACATGCCCACAAATGGCGACCAGCAGATTGTCCAGGCCCAGTAGAAGACCGTCCAGGCACCCTGCTTCCAATTCGGGTTGACGTCGTAGGAGTCAGTCCAGAACATGACGCGCGGCAGCGCATCCAAGTAGACACCCGCCGTATCGACGGTCTGGCGCAGCAGCGTCAAAGTCGGGCCCATCAGCAGCACGAAGACCATCAATCCCATGGCGGCCCAAATATTGGCATTGGACAACACCTTAATGCCCTTGTCCAGCCCGCGAGCCACGGAAATCGAGGCAATCACAATAATGATGGCAATCAGAATGAGCTGCACCATCGAGTTTTCCGGAGTACCGATTACACGAGCAGCACCGGAGTTAATCTGCAGCGCACCCATGCCCACCGATACCGCGATACCGACAACCGTACCGATGATGGCGACGGCGTCGATAAGCTTGCCCGGCCATGAGTAAATGCGGGCACCGAGCAGCGGCGCGAAGATGGATGAGACGCGCGGCGGCAGGTGACGCTTGTAAATGAAGTACCCCAGCGCGAGCCCCGGCAGCGCCATGATGACCCACATGTGAATACCCAGGTGGTAGATGGTAAATGCCATCGCAGTGTTCTGAGCTTCGCGGCTCATCGGCTCTTGACCGAACGGCGGGTTGTAAGCGTGGTTGAGCGGTTCAGCCACGCCCCAGAACATCAGCATGGAGCCAGTACCACCGGCGAAGAGCATGCCGAACCACTCGGCGATGGTGTATTCGGGCTCTTCGTCATCATCGCCAAGCTGGATGCGTCCGTAGCGGGACACAAACAAGCCGATGAGGAAGATAAAGCTTGCCGAGACACCACCGATGAACAGCCAGCCCATGTTAGACGTAACCCAATCGGAAGCGGCCGAGTAGGCATCCCGAGCGGTATCCCCCAGCGCTATGGTCACTGCCACAAAGAGGACAATGAAACCCATCGCCGTCGTGAAGATCAACGGGTCGGTCGGCAGGTTCTTAAGAAAACCGCCCGACTTCTTTTCTTGCGTTTTTACTTGTGGCGTTTGTGTAGATCCCATTATCGGGGTCAGCGCCTTTCACTTCTAGATTGTTTGTCTCAGAAAAGACAGCTCGGAAGACACATTCCTCCCAAGTCGGTTATCTACGTTACAAAAGGAAGCCCAGTCATTCTCAATAACTAAGCCTTTGTTCTGTAATTGCGACTTTTTCCTTCGAGTTCACGCTGGTTTAACTGAACGTCAAAGTGGAAAACCTATCGTTCGACTCCATGCAGCTTTCCCGTCGCAGCGCTCTACGTTTAGGCGCATCCACCGCACTTGCCACTTCAGTCACGCTCGCTCATGCCTCTAGAGCTGCGGCTTCAGCTACACCGGGTTCGCCGTCACTGGCCTCCCCAGGGTTACTGCGTTCTCGGCCACAGCTCACCCACGGCGTTGCAAGTGGCGATATCCGCGGCGACGGCGCATTGATTTGGGCTCGCTCAGACCGCCCCGCCCATATGGTGGTTGAAACTGCTGCAACTGAGAGCTTCCAGAATGCCAAGGTATTCCGCAGTAACTCTCTGTTAACTCCAGACACTGACGGCACCGGACGTCTACGTGTCGTCGGTCTCGAACCGGGGCAGGAAATCTTCTATCGTGTCACGCTCGAAGAGGCAGATACTGGAATCTGCTCTGATCCCGTTATCGGCACCTTCCGTACTGCCCCAAACCGCGCATCCAACATCCGCCTGCACTGGTCCGGCGATGTCGCAGGTCAGGGTTGGGGAATTAACGACGAAATCGGTGGATACACCGGCTTTTCCACCATGATGGAGCGCAATCCAGACCTATTCATTCACTCAGGCGATACCTGCTATGCCGACGGTCCGCTGGATGAATCCGTCACGCTTTCCGACGGCACTGTGTGGCGCAACCATGTCACTCCGGCCAAATCCAAGGTTGCTGAAACCCTCGAAGAGTATCGTGGCCAGTACTCCTACAACCTCATGGACAAGAACTACTTGGCCTTCAATGCGCAGGTTCCGCAGCTAGTCCAGTGGGATGACCACGAAACAGTCAACAACTGGTACCCCAACGAAGTCCTAGACGATGATCGCTATACCGAGCGCGATGTCAACACCCTGGCCAAGCGTGCCTACCAGGCCTTCCATGAGTGGCAGCCAATTGATCAACAAATGGCTGTAGATGGGCGCGTCTACCGCAAGGTTTCCTACGGCCCGTTGCTAGACATATTCATTCTGGATATGCGCAGTTACAAGGGAGAAAACACTTCCAATAATCCGCGCTCGACAACCGAAGAACCAATCCTTGGCGAAAAGCAGACCAACTGGTTAATCGACTCCCTCAAGGACTCCCGCGCGACGTGGAAGATTGTTGCTAATGACCTACCGCTTGGAATCATCGTCCCCGACGGCGACGATGGTGACCAAGAAAGCGTATCCAATGGTGCCGCCGGTGCACCTGCAGGACGTGAACGTGAAATCGCCCGCCTGCTCAGCGCCATTAAAGATGTTTCAAATGTCGTCTGGCTCACCGCCGATGTGCACTACACCGCGGCTCACCACTACAGCCCAGAGCGCGCACAGTTCACCGACTTCGCACCCTTCTGGGAATTCGTCTCCGGTCCTCTCCACGCGGGCGCATTCGGCCCCAACGAAATGGATTCGACCTTCGGGCCGAAGGTGGAGTACGTCCACGCACCGGGTAAAGACAATGCCAACGCCGACCCCACACAGGACTTCCAGCACTTCGGCGAAGTCGATATCGACGGCGACTCACGCGAGATGACCGTCCGTCTGCTCACCACTCGTGGCACCGAGTTGTGGTCGACAACGCTGAAGCCGCAGGCGTAGGCACACTGTTCAACAGCGCGTGGCGGTAGCCACTAATTAGTGCGTTCCGCCACGCTTTACGACGGTCTCCTGCCCCGCAGCCTGCCAGGCCACAATGCCCCCGTCCAGATTGATGAGCTCCGGTATGGCGCCATCAGCCTCAATCTCGCTGGCCAACAGCTCAATTGCCTGTTGCGAGCGGGCACCCGAGTGGCAGTGAATCAGAACTCGTGGGTAGTTCGACTGGAGGTTCCGCTCAGCCCACGCTTCGCGAATCGCAGCCCACCCACGGCTGCGAATGTTGCCGAGTGGCACAAGCACAGATCCGGCAATGGCAGCCTCCGCGTGTTCTTCAGGCTCGCGTACATCGATGAGAGGCACACCCTCGGCAAGAAGCTCGTGCGCCGTGTTGGGGCCAATGCTGCGCATGCTCTGCGCCGGGGCCTCCTCATCCTCGGTCCACGAAGCTGCGCACACCTGCGCAATTTCGGTCAAGTCGGAAACGGGTTCGCGCTCCGGGTCGGCTGCAAAGGACAGTGTGCGGGTGGTTGCCTCCAGGGCGTCGATAAGCACGAGTTTGCCGACGGCGACCTTGCCGACACCAGTGAGCACCTTGATAGCTTCGACGACCATCATGGAGCCGATCTGTCCGACCATTGCGCCGAGGACACCGCCTGCGGCGCACGACGGCACGGAGCCGGGATCGGGGATGTCGGGGTAAAGATCGCGAAGCATGGGGCCGTGGCCAGGCCAGAAGACGGACAGTTGCCCTGCGAACTGCAGAATCGTGGCCCAGACCAGCGGCGTTCCGGTCAGCTCCGCGGCATCGGAGGACAGGTAGCGCGTGGCGAAGTTGTCCGCGCCGTCGAGCACTACATCGTGAGTGGCGAAGAGCTCCTCAGCATTGTCGACGCTTAACCTGCCGACGATTGCGGTCACCGATGCCTCGGAGTCAAGGCGCCGCACGGCATCCGCGGCAGATTCGGCCTTCGGGCGACCAATATCGGACTCACGGTGAATGACCTGGCGCTGAAGATTGGACTCGTCGACCACGTCATCGTCAATGATGGTGATATGCCCGACCCCTGCCCCGGCCAGGTATAACAGCGCAGGCGATCCCAAGCCACCAGCTCCGATAACGAGGACGCGGGAGGATCGCAAAGTTCGCTGCCCCTCGGCACCAAAGCCCGGCAGTGTTAGGTGCCGCGCGTACCGGCGCAGGTCGCGGTCCGAAAGATTGACACCCTGCTCCGCCATTACAGAGAATCCTGCTCGCGTGCGCCGCTGACGCGCTCAGTGATGATGCCCTCAAACGACGAGCTCGCCTGGGCCAGTCGACGCCGTGGGATGCGACCCGACTCGCGAGCAGTCAGTCCTGCCTCAACGCCGAAGCGCATCGCTGTGGCCATGCCCACCGGATCATGTGCACGGGTCACTGCGGATGCCAACAGCACTGCATCGCAGCCAAGCTCCATCGCCTGAGCTGCCTCAGACGCGGTACCGATGCCCGCATCCAGGATGATGGGCACATTCGCGCGGTCCACAATCAGCTCGATGTTGTGTGGGTTAAGAATTCCCAGGCCAGTACCAATGGGCGAGCCCGCCGGCATGACAGCTGCACAGCCCAGATCTTCCAGCCGCTTGGCCAGCGCCGGATCGTCGTTGGTGTAGGCGAAAACGACGAAGTCGTCAGCTACCAACTGCTCCGCTGCCGCGACCAGCTCGACCGGGTCCGGCAGCAGCGTGTCCTCGTCGGCGATGACCTCGAGCTTCAGCAGGTTGGTTTCCAGCGCCTCGCGGGCCAACTGCGCAGTCAGCACCGCGTCACGAGCGGTATAGCACCCCGCAGTATTCGGCAGCGCCGCAATATTGTTGCGCTGCAAAATCTCAAAAACGTTCTGCTTCGTACCGGGCGTAAAGCGGCGCATCGCCACCGTAGTCAGCTCAGTGCCCGAAGCCACCAGCGCCCGCTCCAGCGTATCCATGCTGGTCGCACCGCCAGTTCCCATAATCAGACGGGAGTTCAACTCCAGTCCGCCAATGCGCAGCGGTTCACGTGTAACTTCGCTCGCCGTCCCGGTTTCATTTTCCTGCGCGGACATGTTTGCTTGTGCGGAATTCTCGGTCATCTCTAGCCTCCCTGAACTGCTGTCACGATGTCGATGGCGCCTGCCACGGGCGTGCTCGCCCACTTGGCTCGCGGGATTACCGCACCATCCACGGCTACCGCGATTCCCAGGCGGGTGCCGTCCGCGACAGTGCCGTCGTCGTTAAGCGCGTGCCCCGTGTGCTTAGCGACGAGGTCTGCGACCATCTCCCCCGCAGCCGGTGTGTAGCCTTCGCCATTGAGTGTTGTGGTGGACATAAGCGAGCCTCCTCTAATCGCTGAAGCGGAATGGATTGACGGCGGAAAGAAGCGCCGGGTCGTTGTCATTTTCCCGACCTGCGACGACATCGGCCGTGAGTTTGGAACCGATGGCCGTAAGCAGAATGCCGTGACGGAAGTAGCCGGTGGACACGGTCAATCCAGGAACCACGCGGCCAATCATGGGGACATCGTCCGGGGAGCCAGGCCGGGCGCGGGCGGTCATCTCGTAGATTTCGCAGTCGAGAATGCCGGGCACCAGGCGGTATGCGTCGCGGAGTAGCTGGTGGACTCCTTCGGCGGAGACACCGGTCAGGTCATCTTCACGCGAGGTTGCGCCGAGCACGACGGTGCCGTCGGCACGCGGGACGATATAAACCGGACGCCCCTGAACCACACCGCGAATAGTGCGGGTGACCAGCGGCTGCAAGCGCTCCGGCACCCGCAGACGCAGCACATCCCCATAGACCGGGCGCAGCGGCAGATTCAGATTCTCCGGCAGACCGGCCATATCGGCGGTGTTCAGCCCCGCAGCCAAAACGACCTCATCGGCGAGGTAGTCATTTCCGTCCGTACCGCGCAGCCCAATGGCTTGGCGGGGGTCGGCATCGGAAGCGTAAATAACCTCTTCCGCGCGAGTGCGGATGACGCGGTCTCCCAGAATGGTCAGCAACGCCTCGGCGAGCAGACGCGGATTGACCTGGTGATCTCCCGGAATATCCACCGCACCAACACAGCCCGGCCCCAGTGACGGTTCTGCCCGGCGCGCCTCGGTGGCGGTGATGCGGTTGATCTCCATGCCCATGTCATGCTGCAGCTCAACGAGCTCGCTGAGTGTCTGCCGGTCGGCGGCATCACCCGCACAAACAAACGTGGAATTCTCGATATAGCCAACATCGTGGCCCGATTCCTCGGCGATGGCCTGGGCAAAGCCGCGGTAGAGCTTGCCCGACTCCACCATCAGCGGATACAGCGTCGGCTGATCCCACACGACTTCGGCCACCGGCGCCAGCATGCCAGCTGCGGCGAAAGTTGCGCCGGAAACGGGCTCGGCATCGAGGACAGTCACATCGAATCCCTGGCGGAGTAGTCTCCATGCCGTCGCCAAGCCGATAATCCCCGCGCCTGCGATAACAACGCTCGACGACGTATCCCCTGTGCCGCCCTCAGTTGTCGAGGCGGCACCCATAGCGGCAGCATTCACTGCCATTCCTCCCTCCGGCGGCATAACCCGCATCAGGTAAAAGCGGTCGGCGTTACTCGCCCTCTCAGCCAGCGGCATCTCATCGATACCGAGTACGGCTCCCGCGGAACGTGGTACTCCCCCATCATATGACTTCGGACTCACCGCCACGACACCGCATCCCCAACCTCGCCTAACATGGGGACATGAACGCCTCATCAGCCGCCACTCGCACAACACGACGCGCCCTGCTTGCCGACGCCCGCCTGTACCTCTGCACCGACTCGCGCGCATCCCGCGGTGATCTGCGCGAATTCCTGCACGCCTGTTACGAAGGCGGCACTGACATCATCCAGCTGCGCGACAAGAAAGTCGACACCCGCGACGAGATTGCCGCTGTGGAGACCCTCGCCGAGGTCGCCGCTGAACACGGCAAGCTCTTCGCCGTCAATGACCGCGCCGACATTGCCGCACTGACCGGCGCAGACATCCTGCATGTGGGTCAGGAAGACCTCACCACCGAGCAGGCCCGCCAGATCGTTGGCCCCGAGGTTCTCATCGGCCGCTCCAACCGAAATCTGGACATGTTCGCCGCCTCGCTTGCCGACGATGGCATCGATTACGCGGTAATCGGCCCGGTGTATGCCACCCCGACGAAGCCCGACCGTCAACCCGTCGGAGTCGAGATGGTCCGTGAAGCTGCGGCACTCGTGCGGAGGGCGCGTGCACAGGGTTCAGCGGAGTCCCACCAGGATTCCGTGGCCGATATTGTGCGCCCGCACGGCCGCGGCGCAAGTGACCCGGTCAAGCCATGGTGGGCAATCGGCGGTATCAACGCCGAGACCGCCGGCGAAGTTATCGCCGCTGGCGCGGAGCGCATTGTGGTGGTTCGCGCACTAACCGAGGCAGCAAATCCGGAAGAGGCAGCGCGTGCTTTGCGCGCTGTGGTTGCGGGCGGTCGCTGAGTTTCATGGGTTAATAGACAAAAGTGTGTCCGCTCGGCGTGTCGCTGGGTGGGCACCATTTGCTATTTAGCCCTACTTCGCCCCAATGCGAGTTAGTGACTGCGTTTATGACAAAATTGGCCTGACCCTACCGGCCTGAAAGCGTCATAAACTCGCACAGTTTCACATGTGCAGCCCGTTGAGCTGGGCGTGGACCCCGCCTTTCCACACTGTTGGTTGTTGATTTCCATCGCGACGGAGCCCCGCGTGCACGGACTCCGTCGCTTCCTGTTACTCTCCGGCGAATGTCTCCAACTGCCGAATAGCGCCGGAGACAATCAACAGGTCACCTGCGGAAATGCGGTCGTCGGCAAGCGCAGGGCGGAAGCGCTGACCGCGCTTTTGTACGGCGACAACCGTAATCGGTGCGCTCTGGTTAATCTCCGCCACCGTCTTATCCAGGCAGTGGATTGGCGGCGCGACCTTGCCTACTGCGTAATCGCGGTCGAACTCCAGGAAGTCCTGGACCTTGCCGCCGATGAGGTGCGCGATACGACGACCGGTGTCGGCCTCCGGGCGAATGACGTGGTGCACACCAATCTGGCCCAGGATTTTGGCGTGGGCCTGGTTATCGGCCTTTGCCCAAATCATGGGCACCCCCATATCTACCAGCGCAGACGCGGTCAGTAGCGATGCCTCGATGTCACTGCCGATGGCGATAACAACACGTTCGGCTTCATCGACACCGAGCTGCTTCAGTACCTCCGGCATGGTGGTGTCGGCGGTGACCACGTGGTCGAAGGTCGAAGACAGCTCCTGAACCACCTTTTCGCGATGGTCTACGCAGAGAACCTCGATACCGCCAGCGACCAGCTCCTCGCCGAGTGCCTGGCCGAAACGCCCCATGCCGAGTATGACAACAGGCGAAGAGCTGGCCTGGTTGGAGAAATGCTCCGCGAAACCTGCGAACGGATTGAATTTCGAGTTAGCCAATGAAGGGCCTTTCTTCCGGATATTCATAGACGCGCTGGCGTGGGCGGGCGGCCAAGGCCGTCGCCAAGGCGATTGGGCCAACACGACCGGTGAACATCAGCACGATGAAGATTGCCTGTGCCGCCACCGGTAGGTCAGCGGTGATACCTGTGGAAAGGCCTACCGTGGCGAAGGCACTGACTACTTCAAAAAGGATTTGGTCAGTAGAAAACTGTGGCGCTATGAAACTGACGGCGATTACTGCCAGGAATACCTGGCCAATACCGAAGGCAAGGACGACGAGGGCCTGACGCAGCACCTTTGGATTGAGGCGCCGCCGAGCCACGGACACGGAGGTGTCACCGCGAATTTCCGCGAGAACGGCGGCGAGAATGACGGCCGACGTCGTGATTTTCACGCCACCTGCGGTACCACCGGTGCCGCCGCCAATGAACATGAGGAAGTCCGTGCCCAGCAGTGTCGACGGGTGAAAGTCTGCGTAATCGAGTGCGTTGAACCCCGCGGTACGCGGGCTCACACCAGCGAAGAATGAGTTGAGTATCTTCTCCCCCGTGGTGAATCCAGACATGGCATTGGACCACTCACCAAATGCCACCATGAGCGTGCCCAAGGCAATCAGCAGGATGGTGCCTTTAATGGTGAAGCGAGTAGTCAATGACCAGCGCTTAGGCAGCTGTCCTCGAGTGCGAACGCTGAGCCACGTCTTCAGGTGCCGCCAAGCCTCAAGCAAAACCGGAAAACCCAGACCACCCACAATGAGGGCGAAGGCCAGGGGCAATAGCACCCAGGTATCACTGAAAAATCCCATGACATTGTCGGTATACAGAGCGAAGCCGGCGTTGTTAAAGCCGGAGATGGCATGGAACAAGCCTTCCCACACAGCTCTTCCCCAGCTGTACTCATAACCGAAGTGGAACCGCAGCGTAAGTGCCACTGCGACCACAAACTCCACCAACAGCGTGAAGCTAACGGCAGCACGGACAACCCATGAGATCTCGCCCATGTCCATACCGCGGCCCTCAACGCGCGCACCAGCACGGCGGTTAAGGCCGAGTCTTCCTGCTACGAAGAGGCCAAAAAGAGAAGCCAAGGTCATGAACCCGAGGCCACCCAGCTGAATCAACAGCATGATGACAACCTTGCCGAAGGTTGACCAATGGGTAGCCGTATCTACGGTGATCAGGCCGGTCAGGCTCGTTGCCGAGGTGGCTGTGAACAGCGCATCAGACAGCGCCGTGGGCAGGCACATATCCCCAGGGCTCGGGGCACAATGTCCCGTGGGGTGGCTATTGGCTGCCGAAATCGGCAGCATTAACAAAACCGTGCCAACGGTTATGAGGGCGACATAACACCACACCACCAGCGTCGTGGGACGAACTCCCCGACGTGATTTAGTGGTCTGCCGCGACAGCGTAATCACCATCGGAACGTTAGTCCTCATGGCCAGCGGTGTCGAGGGGAATGTTGATATTCCGCCTCTGCATATACCCGGCCTAGAGGGGAACTGCCTTACGCCCCAGGCGCAGTTGCGATACCCCGTACACAATTCGCGCCCAATCCCCGCCCCCACACCCCACCCCGCTTTGGCTACTGCGGAAAGCTTGAGTTATGGTCAGATTCATGATGACACCCCTGATGAACACACCCGCGCCGTGCGGCGCACAGTGGTGGTGGCTCGCTTAAGTCCGCGAGCAACGTCACGTCATCTCATTAAATTCGACGGCAAACCCGTCAAGTACGAGCTCGCAAGAAGATAAATCTGGCGGGCTCTTTTCTTTTATCGGTTCGACAAAGAGAACCAGGGCCCGCTGAAATAAACAACAGCAACGAAAGGCCCCCTCAATGACTGATTACAACCCCAGCGCGGATGCCATCGCCAAGGCTTCAGCACCGACTGCAACCAGGGCGCCGTCGGCAAGCGTTAACGGCGCGGGCGAGGTGCGCGAAACTCTCTTGCCTGCATTTTTCGGTCGCTTCGGCGGACAGGAAGTGCCGGAGTTCCTGCTACCAGCACTCGATGAGCTGGAAGCGGCTTACATCGAGGCGATGAGCAATCCGGAGTTCCAGCGCGAGCTGGAAGAACTACGTCGTGATTTCCTCGGCCGCGCGACCCCGCTGTTCGAATGCCGTCGTCTATCCACGCCGAACACGACGATTGTGCTGAAGCGCGAGGACTTGAACCACGGCGGCGCGCACAAGGGCAACAACGTGGTCGGCCAGGCACTGTTGGCAAAGCGCATGGGAAAAACCCGTCTCATTGCTGAGACGGGTGCAGGCCAGCACGGCACGGCCACCGCGATGGCCGCAGCGCTGCTGGGACTTGAGTGCGAGATTTACATGGGCGCACACGATGTCGCCCGCCAGCACCCCAATGTCGAGCGCATGGAGCTCATGGGCGCGAAGGTCGTTCCCGTCACCACCGGCGAGGCCGGTTTGAAGGATGCTATTGACGAGGCACTGGTCGAGTGGAGCAAGACTCTCGACTCCACTTTCTACCTGCTAGGCACAGCCGCTGGCCCGCACCCATTCCCCACTATCGTGCGTGAATTCCAGCAGGTTATTTCAAAGGAATCGCGCAGTCAGATGGTCGAGCGTTACGGCAAGCTTCCCGACGCTGTCATCGCAGCCGTCGGTGGCGGCTCCAACGCCATTGGCGCATTTGCTAACTACATCGACGACTCCGATGTCGCCCTCATTGGCGTCGAGCCTGCAGGTGAGGGACTCGACACCGACCGCCATGGCGCGCCCATCAATGGGGGCAAGACTGGTGTCCTTCACGGCATGCGCTCATTTGTCATGCTTTCCGACGACGGCGAGGTGTTGCCATCGCACTCCATCTCGGCGGGCTTGGATTACCCGTCCGTTGGCCCGGAGCACGGCATGCTGAAGGAGAATGGCCGCGCCAGCTATGTCGGGATTACCGACGAGGAGGCGCTGGAAGCGTTCCAGCTGCTCAGCCGCATGGAGGGCATTATTCCGGCGATGGAATCCTCGCATGCGCTGGCGCAGGCCATTAAAATTGCGCGACTCCGTGAAACCGACCCTGCCGCTGGTAGCGAGCTCGGGCTGCCGGTTCACGAAGGCGATGAGCCTTTGCTGTTGCTCGTGAACCTGTCGGGTCGCGGTGATAAGGATATGGAGCAGGTCCGGGAGTTCCTGAACCAGTAGGAATAACCAGTAGGGATTGTTTCCCCACTAGCTGCCTAGCAGGAATCGGACCAAAGCTAATTCTTGTTAGGCAGCGCGGCGGTCGTCGGCGGCGATGCCCTGGTTCGGGTTCGCCTCCACGATGGCTTCGGCAAGCAGCGATGCCAGCGCATCCTGCTTAGATTCCTTGCCGTCCCGGAAAATCGGGGACACAGTATCCATAATCTCGTTGAATGCGTTCATCAGAGGTCACCTCTCTTAAGATCTCTTTGATCTTTATTGTTGGACTTCTCCAACCGATTCTTTGCGATTCCGCAGTTGAAACAATGTTTCATCGAACCGTTTGGAACTTATGACTTGCAACCGTAGACCACAACACGCAACCTGGCAAGCACTAAACTTTATTTTTAGTTAACCTTTTGTTAACTTTTGGACGTTTTTAGCTCAATCACTGCACCACAAACAGCACCCCTCGGCGCCACCCCAAGCCTCGCTTCACCGCTCCCGACAGCGGCTTCAAAAATCGCGCTTTTACACAGCCAAAAACAGGGCGCGGAAGCATCTTTCGGTCGGACATAAACTATCCCCACTAAAAGCGCTTGCAACCATCGTTGAACATGAGTTACACACCGCGCTCAATCGTCACCCCGTGCGGGGATAGCCGTCAACTCCTCAGAGGTCAACCCCATCGGCAATTAAAGAAAAAGGGTCCCCCTGCCAGCGGAAATAGACCACCGACAGAGCTGCCGGCTGTCAAAGATGCTGCCACGAAGCCCACCCCACTCCACTATCGCCCCAACCCCAGCCTCACTTGATGTGACTGCAGCCACAGAGCCCTCAATCTGAGGCAGTTTTTCCGCCTTTAGAGCGAACGGGCGATCAAGAAAACAGAGGCCCAACGGCTCCTTCCAGGAATGCCCCAACATCGGCTCTACCAGTGGCCGCCGGTAGAGGATTTAAAGCAGCGATTCGCCCGTCGAGCTCCCTATCTCGACCGGCTGAAAAACACCCCTGAAAGGGTGAGGTAAATCACACCGTGAGCGCCACTAAAGCCGCTTTAACGACGACCAGTAAATACCCCAATACGCCGAACAGCCTCTTCCATCTCGGAAGTCTCACCGGCGAAGCAGAGGCGAACCCACTCATGGCCGTTCTCTGTGTCGAAGTCGATTCCAGGGGCAACGGCCACGCCCGTTGCAGCCAACAGTTCCCGAGCCCACGTCATGGAGTCGACGGAGTTCGGGTCGTCGTAAAGCCCTGCGATATTGGCGTAGATATAGAAACCGCCGTCGGGTGGGGCGATATTACCGAGACCGACGCGGGGCAGCCCCTCGAGCAAAACGTCGCGGTTGCGTGCGTAACGCGTCACGTGCGAATTGAGCTCGGCAATGGACTCGGGGCTGAACGCTTCCACCGCCGCTGCCTGCGAAATTGCCGGTGGACAGACAGTGAGGTTGGCTTCGAGGCGATCAAGCGGCGCACGCAGCCACTTGGGAACGATTAGCCAGCCAACGCGCCAGCCGGTCATCGAGAAGTACTTACTGACACTGCCGACCACGACCGCCGCGTCGGAGAACTCGCGTGCAGACGCACACTGTCGGCCATAAGTAATGCCGTGATAAATCTCGTCGGAAATGAGCAGGCAATCGTGCTGCTCACACCACTTCGCAATGGCACGCAGCTCGTCGGCATCGATAATGGTGCCAGTGGGGTTGTCCGGGCTGGTGACAATCACGGCCTTGGGCACGCGCGGAAGTGCCTCCAGGTGTTGGGCGGTGAGTTGGAAACGAGTCTCAGGACCACAGTCAATCTCGACAATGTTGGCGCCGAGCGCCTGCAGCGTATTGCGGTATGCGGGATAGCCCGGGCGCGCGAGCACGATGTCGTCGCCAACATCGAGGGCTGCGAGGAAGAGCGCTACGAAACCGCCGGAAGAACCGGTAGTGATGACAACATCAGCGGCTTCCGGGGCCGTGCCGTAGTTTTCACGATGCCAGGCGGCGATGGTTGCACGCAGCTCAGGCGTGCCGACGGCCGCTGTGTAGCCCAGAACCTGATTTTCTAAATCAGCACGCGCACGGGCAATCGCGGCAGCCGGGGCCGCGGTCGCGGGCTGTCCCACGCAGAGGAATAGAGCGTCACCGTGAGTGCGCTGACGCTCCTGTGCGAGCGCGAGAACATCCATCACATGGAAGGGTGCGACCTCACAACGGCGGGATGCTAGGTCGCGCTGGGGCTGGGATGCCTGCGGTGACTGCGAGGAGTTTAACGGCTGCGGTGACTGCGACGACTTTGGCGACTGCGGAGATTCGGCGTGCATACCTTCATCTTTGCAGCCGCCGAGGCCACCCGGGAAATCCAGTTCATCCCGGGTGGGTGCACCAGTGAGGCATCCGAGTGCAGCCGGACCACCTCAAGCATTATTTAGATGGAAATACGGCCCTCAACTGCAGGTAGTGCAATGTCGGTGCGGTAGTGCGAGCCCTCGAGCTTAATGGTCTTGATGGTCTCGTACGCCTTGTCGCGGGCCTCTTCCAGCGTGTCACCAACGCCGATGACGTTGAGCACACGGCCACCAGCGGAGACCAGCTCACCCGCAGCATTGCGGGCAGTACCTGCGTGGAGAATGCCATCTGCCTCACGGCCAGGCTCTGCACCTTCAATGACATCACCCGTGCGCGTCGACACCGGGTAGCCTTCAGCGGCCAGCACAACAGTCAGAGCGTAACCATCACGCCAAGACAGCGGACCGAAGTCCGCCAATGTTCCGGTAGCAGCGGCGTTGAGCAGCTGCGCCACCGGGGACTCCAGCAGCGCCAGCACGGCCTGGGTCTCCGGGTCACCGAAACGGCAGTTGAACTCAATGACAGCCGGGCCGTCCTCGCCCCAGGCCAGACCTGCGTACAGCAGACCCTGGAACGGGCAACCGCGAGCGGCCATCTCACGAGCGACCGGCTCGCAGACCTCGGTGACAATGCGCTCAGTTGCGCCTTCCGGCAGCCAGGACAGCGGGCTGTAAGCACCCATGCCACCGGTGTTCGGCCCCTCGTCGTTATTACCGACGCGCTTGTGGTCCTGAGCCGGCAACAGCGGGACGACGATTTCGCCGTCGACCAGGCAGAACAGGGAAACTTCCGGGCCGTCCAGGAAGGACTCCAGCAGCACCGGGTTACCGGCGGCCAGAACAGCCTTTGCGTGTTCGAGAGCTTCAGCGCGGTCCTTAGTGACCACGACTCCCTTGCCAGCAGCCAGACCGTCATCCTTCACGACCCAGTTCGGGCCAAAGCGGTCAATGGCGGCCTCGATGTCTTCGTCGGAGGCCTCCGGCTGGATGGCCTCTGCCGAGGCGGTCTTTACCCCAGCTGCCTTCATGACGTCCTTAGCGAAAGCCTTGGACCCCTCAATCCGAGCTGCGTCAGCGTTCGGTCCGAAGACTGCGAAACCAGCGTCGCGCAGCGCGTCTGCCACACCCGCGACCAGCGGAACCTCAGGGCCAATAACAACCAAATCGGCCCCAATTTCCTTGGCCAGCGCAACAGCGCCAGCGGGGTCATCCACGACCAGTGGATGCATGGTTGCAATTTCACTCATACCCGCATTACCAGGGGCTACGTGAAGATCAGTAGCCTGCGGGTCCTTACTCATTGCGTACAACAGGGCGTGCTCACGGGCACCGGAGCCAATTACGAGGATGCGCATAGCAATCATCTTACTAATCAGCCCGGATAACTCTCATCGCACCCAACCCCTCAATCCGCTATTCGGGTTACCCTTGGCACATGAGCACAGTATTTACCAAAATCATCAACGGTGAACTCCCCGGTCGTTTTGTCTACCGCGATGACAAGGTCGTCGCATTTTTGACCATCGAGCCAATTGCGCCTGGTCATACGCTGGTCGTCCCTGTTGAAGAGGTGGACAAGTGGACGGACGCCTCGCCTGAGCTATGGGCCCACCTCAATGAGGTTGCCCAGAAGGTTGGTCAGGCTGTTGTCTCCGCTTTTGACGCTCCGCGTGCTGGCTACCTCATCGCCGGCTTCGAGGTTCCGCACACCCACATTCATATCTTCCCTGCCCACGATATGTCCGGGTACAACCTGCAGTCGGTGAATCGCAATCCTTCCGCAGAGTCCATGGATGAGGCCGCCGCTAAACTGCGGGAGGCCCTCGGGGCTGACGAAGACGGAAAGTTGGTGCGCTAATCGCCGCTTCAAACGAGGATTTTTGGGAAGAACAACTTCCGGTAGTCCCTGCCCCTGAAGCGCAGGAACCGGAGGCGCATAAACCGGCTGTAGCTGAAGGATCAGCATCGCTTCCCTATGCCATCTTCCGTCCGCTGCGCGGTGTTTTCGAAGATAACTGGGGAGCCAAAGTATCCAAGTCCCGGCCGTGGCCGGTCATCCTCCTGCACGGAACAGGCCAGGTCAAGGGCATTTGGGAGACCCTTGGCGGTCAGTTGCGGGAAGATGGCTGGGCTGTCTTCGCGCCAGATTTTGGGCACCGTGCAACAGACCCCATCAATCAGTCCATCGACATGCTCGTGCCCTACATCAAGGCTGTCCTGCACGCCACTGACGCAAAGCACGCCGTTATCGTGGGGCACTCGCAAGGCGGCTTAATCGCCACCCTGCTTTCTCTACGCATTTCCAAGTACATCAAGCATGTTGTCTGTCTTGCCGCCCCCAATCACGGCACCAACCTGGGCGGCATCGCTTCCGGCATCACTAAGATTCCCGGCACGAGGTCGCTGATGAGCAACTTTGTTCAGAGCTACTGGGGCGTTTCCGGCTTGGAACAGCTCACGGGCTCAAAGATGGTTTTGAACTCCAATTCTCACGATATTCTCGGTCCCGGCGTTACTTATACCTGTATTGCCACTAAGTATGACCAGCTCATTTCCCCGCCGCAGTCCTGTTTCTTGGATGACGGTGACACAGGCATGGTCACCAATCTCTATGTGCAGGACACGTTCCCTCAAGCCATCGTTTTGCATGAGCAGATGGCACACGATTGGCGTCCCCGCACTCTTACTCGCGAGGCTCTATTCAGGCTGGTAGGCGAGGATTTTGACCCAACCGAGCATGCGGAATAGACCGCTCCTAACACGGATTTTCCCGCCGACAGCCGCACGTCCGTCCCTGCCAAATCCGAGTCTGGCAGCGGGGAACCTCAGCGACCCCGTTCCGGTTATCGCATTACATGGCACGCTCGATAGTCCCGGCGCGTGGGCACCGCTTGCCGACGGGCTCCGCTCCCTCGGCCGCCGCGTCTATGTACCGGCCTACGGGAACCGCGGCACTGCTGCCCTTGCGGATTCTGTCGCCGAAGTCGAGGCCTACATCAACGGAGTTTGCGCTGAAACGAACTCGGACACGGTCGACATTGTGGCTCACTCTCAGGGTGGGCTATTGGCTTTCCTGTTATTTACACGCCTAGCGAACCTTGAATACGAGCGCATTTCATTTCGCCGTGTCATCAGCGTGTCGGGCTCTGTCGGCGGCGTAAATCTGACTGGAATTTCCCGCATTTTGGGCTGGCGAAATGGGTCTCTTGCCCGCTGGCTAATGGGACAGGCTTTAGCCGATCAAATTGCGGTAGCGGCAGAAAAATATGACCTTCCTGCCGCCAACACTGCCCCACACCTCCGAGGGCGCAAGGCAGCTGCACCTGACTGGATTAACGTCATCAGCCACCATGACAGTCTGGTCATTCCGTGGTCCGATACCGCGCAGAGTTTCCTGCCGGACAGTCGAACTGTTTTGCTCGAATCCGAGCTGGAGGGCAGGTCTGTTGCGCATTGGAAGCAGCAAACAGACCCCGAAGTGATCGATCTGATCACTCGGCTATTGGCGTAGAGCTTCGACCTAGAACTTGGTCAACGACTCGCGCGCGGTGACGACATCCGCAAGCAGCTGCTGCGCAGCTGGCGAGGGGTTATCGGAGGTGAGGGCCTCGATGACGACGTCGGGAAGCCCTGCGGCGCGGTAGTCGTCGACAGTGACATCGCCGTACTCAAGGACGCCGTGGAGCCATGCGACTGCACGCGACTCTGGCGAAATGCAGCGTCGTGCGGTGCGTTCCTGCTGGACGAGCACATCGCGGTTTTCCACCCCGCGCATCCCCAGCCGAGCAAGAGTGCGAGCAGCAGAGATGAGGTTCTCACCGGCAACACGATCCTGCTGATTCGGGTTGGCCGGCGGCTTCTTGCGGCCACGACGGCGCACGTAGAGCTCCTGCTGGCCAATACCGACCAGGGAACCATCGCGGTTTCGGATTACAGAGGTGTATGGAACGACCGTCGAATAGCCGCCTTCTGTTTCGGCCTTAAGCTTTTCGACCATCTCATCCGGCACCTCTACCTCGAGGTACGCACCGTTCTTACCTGGGCGGATAAATTCAAACGACCCAGTTCGGGTCCATGCCTCGTACTTCTTGACGTCCAGGCGCTGCATAACCAGCGTGCCAAACAGCACATCCGTCATCGAAAACAGCGCACCGCCGAATGCCGCGCCATGCATATTCGCAGTCAGAGCGTTTAGGCGCAGCTCCAGCCGACCTGCCGACCAGTCATCCGCAATCTCGGTGATACGGATGCCGGTGCCAAACAGCGGCGGCCAAATGTTCAGCAAGAACTTTGCCTTAGCCGGGGACATCTCTTTCTCAGCAAGCTTGTACAGGGTGCGTCGCAGCGAGGGACCAATAGACATAACTACTTACATTAGGTGCTGACCGGACGGACGCGGGTATTATTGTCCGAAAACAAAAGTGTGTCGGCTTCAGCACATGCTTTACGACGGTTCCCGCGCCCCACCTTTTATGAAGTCAGCGACTATTTAGGCAGCAAACCGTTCCGCCAGCGTATTGACGCGCCGAGTGAAGAAATCCCGCAATTGCGCGTAGCGGGGATAACCATAAATGCCGCGGTCAGCTGGGTCATCATATTCCCAGCGCTCAGTCTCTACATCTGGCGCAATGTAGTCCGAAACGTCGATTTTCCCCACGACAATGACCACATCCGCACTGTCTGCGAGAGATGGCGTGAGCTGATGAGGATCCCCATCACACCGTGCCCCCACCTCACAGAGTGCACGCCGCGCGTCTTCATCCAGACCGCGGTCATCATCATCGATGCTGATACCTGCTGACAAAACTGTCAGGCCCGGGGCAGCTTGCCGCAGCAGCCCTTCTAGTACGCGTGAGAGTCCCATGTTTGAACTACTGACAAAGAGCACCTCTGACATGGCTCTATCGTAGAATATTTTTCTCAGAGAAATCACCCCAGCTTGTGGGGTTTTCTGGAAGGTTTTACAGAAAAATGCCAAAAGCGCCCATAGCGCAGGCCCTTCCCCGAGACCAGCCCTATCGACGCTTATGACTTAAAAACAAAGCCCACTTTACATACGCGTGTAACTCCTGTGAAGCATGGGGCTGGAGTTACAGATGTGAATTCTCCGTGACCTGTGATTTTCCGGCTGTCGGTGTTGCGTCGATGCTGCGTTGTTCTGCGGTCGGTGTTGCGTTGTCCCGCTGTCGGTGTTGCGCTGTCCTATCGATGCAATATTCACCTATCGATACGCAGCAGCGTGGCCATAAGTGAATAGCTCATCCATATGTTGACCGGGACTTCCGACAACGTGCGCATAAGTGAAAGAAAATTCCCCCGCCCCAGCCCCCGACAGGCATTTGCCCTTTAATCAGTCTTCAAACGCACCCTTTGTTCCCCGCCCGACCTCCTTAAACCGGATAAAATTGGCGGGGCCGATCGCTCGCGAATAGGAGAATCACCGTGACCGACTCTCGCGATATTAAACCTTTTGCATCCAACCGCGGCCCCAAAGTGACCTCCATCGGTGCCATCATCGGCGCAGCAGCAGTGGGCGGCCTGCTTCTCGGAGGTGTCGGTGCGGGCACCTGCTTGGCGGTCTTTGATTCGCCCGAGCGCTCTGACTACGTCATGCAGCCCGCGCAGCGTGAGGTGCAGGCTGACATCATGGACTCAGACGATGTGCTCACCCCGGAGGAAGAACAGCGCATGCTTCGCGATGTCTCCCGGATCGCCGCCCCTGACGTGGTCCAAGGGCTGCACTACATGGTCTTTGCCGAGAACAAGGAAAACGTTAATGACTCCGTAGAGGAGTACCTGCGCGATAACCACCAGGAGCTCATCGGCAAGGATAAGTTTGCTGATGGCCAGGTCTTCGTCGGCGTGGGCCTTGATCCGCGCCAAGCCTTCGTCTTCGCGGGTGAGGACGTGGCTGCTCAAATGAAGCTACGCAAGAATGACAGCCATCTGAAACAGTCCATCGAAGCAATTAAGCCGGGCGTGCGGGATGACAACATTCCTGCTGGCCTCTTTGCTGGCGCAGCGGCTGCAATCGACGTAGACCGTGCTGCGAATACTCAGTACGAGGGCGCAAAAGAGGACCGGATGGCGGCGGCCGTTGGCCTCGGGGTGGCGGGCCTGAGCGTTGGCGGCGCTGGTGTCGGCCTCGCCGGCGGTGTACGCCGCAGCCGGCAGAAGAAGACACAGCAGGCACGCGAGGACTGGGACTACGTGTCGCAGACCTACACCGATGTGGCGCAACGGCTAAGGGAGATTGATATTCGAGCGCACTCGCTCCAATCAGGGCTGGTGGATGAGCGCCTGCGCCAGGACTGGGAGGGTTTGCGCGATGACTTCCTAGCAATCGATAGCCAGGTTGGTTTCCTCATGTCGATTCCGGCGGATGCGCCAGATGAGCAATTCCGCTCACACTCCGAGCTCATCGCCAACGCGCGCCAACTGTGCGAGCGCGTGGAAACCGCTGAGGCCAATATTGAAAAGCTGCACCGCATTGAGAACGCTGATGCGGATGCTCGCCGCTATGAACTCTACGAGCTGGAGAAGGATCTGGCACAGGCAGGCTACTTGGCCGCAAGCATCGACTCGGCGCTTGAGCGCCACGCGAAGGAGTTGGAAGATGCCGCCACTGAATTATCCAAGGAACCACACCATCCGCAGTTCATGGAGCGCTACCTAGAACTCTTGGATCGCTCCGCGCTCTTGTCGGAGCACGTGCAGTCCCAGCTGCAGAAGCGCAATGAGGCCGACGAGCGCCCCGAGCGCACGCGCATCTACGACTCTGATTTCTTCGCTGGCTCTGGCTACCACGGCTACGTGCCCTTCTATGTCGTGAGCACCTGGGATAGCGATGCCACCACTGCCCGCGACAGCTCTTCCAGTAGCGGTGGCGTCAACAGCGGGTTTAGCTCAGGGTTTTCCGGTTCAGGCGGTTCTTCCAGCTTCTAAGCCGACTTACGGGACAGAGGGGATGCGGACGTTCTGTTAGACGATTTCACCCCTCACGCTACTTAACCCCTACATTTTCCCCTTTAAACCAAAGAACCCCAGGCCGGAAAACTTCCTGACCTGGAGTTTTGGAGCCGGAAACGGGACTCGAACCCGTAACCTACCGTTAGGGTACCCTGTAAAGGTTTGACCTATAATGCCATTTATGCCTGTCAAAGCCGTTTCTCGCGCCACACAGGGACACCTCCCCTACTAGTTTTTGAGGAAAGTCTTTGGGGAAGTGCGGAGTTTTCCGAAGTAGACCCGCAGCTGGACATACGCCACAGCCTGAGTACAAGACTTAACCGGCGGTGGCTACACGGTGTCGACTAGGGGCCACACACCCCTTGCCCCAGCAACCCCTGCCCGTCGCACCCCTACCCCCCACGCATAAAAATGGACTGGGATTGCCCCCAACCCCTCAATTCCGGTTACTGCTCCTGCCACCCCACGTCGTCGGGTGTGACATCCCGGCGCGGGCCCAGTCGCGCAGCGCTCGCCACTGGTATCTCGGATGCAGTACCGCAGATACCCGTCGAAGAGCTGGACGCCTATCTACCAGTCCCGCAGCAGCCCGCCACTCTGCAAATCCCACAACCCCGACCCATCAGCTAGGGCTTTGTCATGCCTTCTGCACCGAGGCAGACGCTCATACCCTTCGACAGGCCGGCGAGGCGGTAGGCGGCTAGCGGGTCCCAGGCACCCGCGGCAAGCCGCCCGGCGCGGGCAACGGCGCCCCTCAATGGGCGAACACAATTGGTAAATTGGTCGTTTCAGGCTATCAATAGTGTCGCAATGAGAGCGCCTAGTGAAATAGCGAGCATCCCTAAGCAATTGACCCAAAACTCGCTACCTAGAAACTTGGCTCGGATATGTGCGATTGCTGCGGTGCAGAAGTAGGCAATGACTCCAACCATCGTCGCTATTCCAATGCCTGGTATCCAGAGCCCAATAATGAGTCCACTTGCTGCTAGGCACTTGATAACGATAAGAGCCCACCACCACTCTGTAGGAAGTCGTACTCCTCTGAGGCAGGCCTCGATGAATGCTACGGGTTTGAGCGAGAGTACCGCGTCTCCGAACAAAATGGCTGCAAGAATGATGGAGGGCCAAGCAGGCGAAGATTCGAGAATCATTATTTTACTCCGTACGCGATTTTAAGACGGGAGATGGAACTGTTCGCGTGAATGGATAGTTCGTCGGTGTCGTATGCACCGGCAGCCCAGCCAAGAAGCAACCCAAGATAAATGTTGTAAAGGATTGTCGCGAACTCTTTAGCGTCATCTTTAGGGAGCATATTGCCTAGGCGCAACACGATTTCATCTACCAAGAGAGTTCGAAGCTCGTTGAGAATCTCTCCGTTGTCTCCCTGTGTGATTAGGGCAGCGCCATACGCTTTCGATAATTCTTCCTGCCCAGTAAACATTTTCAGGAAAGGAGCGAGAACGTCGAGAAGGTTGTCTGATTGTCCACGGAGCTCATCGTGCATGACGGTGATTCGATGTCCGATGGTCTGAATCAACAGCGACTGCTTGCTCCCGACGTTCATAACGGTTCCAACGCTGACGTTAGCTTTCTGCGCGATGGCACGCACATTTGTATCCGCGTACCCGACTGACACAAAAAGGGCATAGGCGGTATCCAAGACTTTATTGCGCGTCGCCTCCTTTTGAGTAGCACGACTTGATTGAACTTGTTCACTGAACATGTTCAAATCGTATCGCTACATCAATCTACGGTCAAGTAGCGATGTGGTTATCCAAGTACATTGCTGTCATGAGAGGCGAGCGGGTTTCCTGCTTACAAGGAGGAAAGTTATAGCTGATCGTCACACACCTACATGTTTTTGCCAGACCAGCTTCTCGGGCCAATAGACTCAAGGATTGCCGAGCGCTTGGCCGATAAGCCTACGAGCTTGTTCCACGGCCAACGCACGACAGGGGCACCGACGACGCGGGTACTGCCTATGCGTGACGACCCATCCGGCACATACCCCCACCCTGGCAAAACTCTGGCCGGGCTCTAACATGGGCAGGCTTGCCGCACCTCGCCGGCGACGATGTGGCGCAGGCCGACCGGGAGCTGCTGCCTGCGGTGATTTCCTATCACGACCTCCGTCACACGGTAGCGACCGCCATGGCTGCAACGGGCAACGCGGCGCTGGCCACCTTGCAACTGGGCCATGCCTCCGCCTCGACTACGGAGGCCGCCTACATCAACCGCGCGGGAGATGTTGACAACTCCGCAATCATTGAAGCGTTCGCTGCCGACGCGCTGGCAATTTTCGGCGGCTAGTCGCTGCCCTCCTGCCGCCGCCCCTGCGCCCTCTTGGCGGGTTAAGTAAAGAAAAGTGTGTCCGCATGCCACCATAACCCCAGACCACACACCACAAATCACCAAAGAATAGCTC
>NZ_JASPJT010000018.1:0-27784 GCF_030232425.1 Corynebacterium sp. MSK019
GGTAGTGCTCGACGGGTTAACTCCCCGGGAGGTAATCTCTGGTGTTATCCATGATGCAATGACCGCCTGACCCTACCCCCGAAAAACGGCTTCAAAGTGTCATAAACTCATACAGTTTCACATTTGCAGCCCGTAAGTTTTTGGGTTAAGTAGCAAGAAGCATGTCCGGTCGGCGTGCGCCGGGGCCTACTTTTTCGCTTAACCCCCGGTTTTTCGGCCGTCCGGCACTCCAGCCCCGCACGAGTCCGGCACTACACCATCCACCAGCTCGCCAGCAGCCGCACACATCAGCCTCGCTAATCACACCCTCATTTCGCCAACCAAGCACAGGCAGCTACAACGATTGCCTCTGCTCCCCGGTCAAGAGTGGGTTGGAGGTCAGGGGCGAAAGCTGGGTTGTGGTTGCCAACGGCGCTGCTCTCATCCGCGAAACCGCCGAGCCCCCAGTACGTATATGGCACTCCAAGCGCATCGGGGATGATTGAGAAATCTTCAGAGGCGGCCACTGCGTCCAAGTCGGAGACTTCTTCACCGAAGTACGCGTCGAATGCCTCACGCACAGTATTCGTGGCATCCCCGTCATTATTCGTGAGGGGATAGCGGTCGTAGTAAGTGAACTGCGGGTCTTGAGGGCTGCGGGCAGCAACGCACTCTGCTCGTACAATGCGCTCGATTGCCTCTTTGAGGTGTTCGGTCACGGCGCTGTTGTAGGCACGAGTGTTGATGAGCAGCTCTGCGGAGTCAGGAATGATGTTGGACTTAGTTCCCGCTTGAATCGCACCAACGGTCACCACTGCGGTCTCGGTGGCCGCTACCTCACGCGAGACAATGGTCTGAAGGCGCATCACAATGGTGGATGCCAAGACAACGGGATCGACACTGAGCTCCGGCATGGATCCATGGGAGCCATTACCGTGCACAGTGACTTTGACCGAGAATGCAGAGGAGAGAACTGGCCCGCGGCGAGTTCCCACATAACCGCCGGGCAAGCTAGCTAGTACGTGTTGACCGAGATAAACGTCGGGACGCGGAATAGCCCTCTCCAGATCTGCCGCCAGCATTGCGCGTGCACCTTCGGCGGTTTCTTCAGCGGGTTGGAAAATACCGATGAATGTGCCAGACCACTGATCAAGGTTTTCGTTGAAAGCCTGCAGCGCTGTGAGCAAAGACATCAGGTGGAAGTCGTGCCCACAAGCGTGGGCGACGGGGACCTCTGTGCCGGTCTTTTCATCAATCTGCGTTGCCGTGGAGGCGTAGTCTTTGCCGGAAGTCTCCTTCACCGGTAGCGCATCAATGTCTGCGCGCATAGCTACAATCGGCCCGGCACCGTTCTCAATAATGGCAACGATGCCGGTGTCTCCGACGCGATTTGTGGAAATACCTGAAGATTCGAGCTCCTGAATAATCCGGTCTGCAGTGCTGTGCTCCTGCATGGAAAGCTCAGGGTGCCGGTGGAAATATTTGTACAGTTCCTCGCGCTGGGATTGGGTGGACGCGAGACCATTCAGAATCTTTCTGGCGCTCTCAGTATTAGTGGGCATACCTAAAATGTACGCCGACCTAAAGCGGACGGTGGAGGCCCTGGAAGGCATCCCCGTCCCGCCCCAAACCTCTAAGAGCTGCCTACGTCGTCACAAAGAACTTCTGGTTACGCTCGCCGCGGTAGGACTGGGCGGTTGCAGTTGCGGCGATGATAGAGGCAACAATCAGCAGGCCAGCTGTAATCAAACCGAGCGCCGACGAGTCTCCGGAGCGTACCTGGGAAATCGTTCCGACCAGCGTCATTGATGCATTAATGACAAAAACTGCCGCCGCCACGGACAGCACCGTGCGCGCTGCAGTCGATCCTTCAAGGAGTTTGCCAGCAAGCCACCAGCACGCAATCGCCGTTGCCGTCTGCGCGAGAATCGCAAACGCGAAGCTCACGGCCAAGCTGGTCTGTGCAGCAGAAACCTCGATGTTGTTGGCCTTTGCCGCTTCCGTAACAGTCGCGTCCCATTTCAATAGGGAACTGACCACGGTGAGGATTAGCGCTGGGACGTAAACATATACCGCGAGCCGCCACCACCTAAAGGACTGCGCCGCATGGAAAGGAACGTCTTTAGCCGAATTGACTGCCATAATTCCATACTCTAAACCACGCTGTCGCGGCGCGAAACGTCACTGCTAGGTTGAACTTATCGCTTGCCGACGAGCAGATAACCGGCAACCACCACAAAAGCTAACTTTTATACAGCGCTGGTGCGGTGCGGGTCGGTGAAGTCGACACCTTGGGTTTCCCACACGCGACGCAGTTCGTCAACGCCCTTAGCGCGAGCAAGGGCAAATTCGTTGGTCGTGGCGGGGACCGGCTGGAAGATTGTGACTTCGGTTTCCTCTATCGCGACCGGCGGGATTTCTGCCTTGAGCAGCACAAAACCGGTGAAGCGCGACTGATCCCACAGTGGCTGGCCGAAGTCGATTAGTGCCCCCTCGGTGAGGATGAGGCCTTCGATGCTTGGGGAAGCGGCAAGAATACCCAGCGGGCGGATGACTTCGTCCAGTCCACCACGAATAGGCAAGATGAGCTCGGCGCGCGGGCCAGAGTTGGTGTCCACCACCATTGCGGACGGATCCTGCATCGCCTCGGCACTGCAACCCAGTGTTGCATAGGTGACAATCCGGTCTGTGTCAGGTCCGAAGCGCAGCATCTTCAGTGGCGCAGAGCCAAGGAAGGTCAGCTGGGCTTCGCCGGGGTTGGACTCTTCAAAATAGGAGGTAAATGCTGCTCGGACTGCTTTGATAATCGCATTGCTATCAGGGCCGGTGGGAGGAATGGGGCCGGTTAAGTTATCGAACACGGGCGGTACTCCTTTGTTGAGGTGGTCGGTCTAGGCCGCAGGCGAAAGCTCAACGGCATCAGCCCACGTCGCATCGAGGTGCAAAGTCTGCATCCACGCATCAATGTTGTCACCGTGTGCAGCGATTGCGGCGCGTGCAGTCAGTGTGGTCTCGATAGCGAACTCGGTGAGTTCATCGCTAATCAGTCCCTGAGTATGAGCCGCGACGAGCTCGTCGACATCTTCAACTCGAATCTGTGTGGCCGCATCGCCAGGTAGGGGAGCTATGGCCTCAGGGTCGGTCGGTGCCTGCAGGATGTCGAGATACAAATCGGTCATACGCCAGCACTGCGGATCAGTCCGGTCGATGCTGACAATATCGACGTAGCGTTGGTGTTCCACCTTCACGCCCGGGCGGAAGTGATAAATGCTGATGCGCAACCCTTCGTCGGCAAGCAGGAATGACTCAAGATATCCAAACTTTGGATGATCCATCCCACGGCGCATATAAAGGCGGCTGGGTGTGAGAGTTCGGAACTCATCGACATTGCGCTGAAAGCCCTTGGGGTCGGTGTTGACCATTTCACGTAGGTCAAAGGTCTCGACTTTCGGAGGATGTGTGTCCTGACTCGAGCGAATTGGGGAGAGTGCAGGAGCTGCCGCGGTCGAAGCCGAAGTGGCCGGTGAAGTGGACATGCGAATACCTTAACGTGTAGGGGTTGCCTTTTTGGGCATAGAAAAGCCCTTTCTGCATACGTGATGCAAAAAGGGCTAGGGGAGAACTAGAAAAACTTAGTTCAGGCCGACCGGGAAGACACCGGCGGTCGGAGTGTAGCTGCAGTTGGTCGGACCAGGCTCTTCCTGAGTGGTGATACCGCCCTGCATGACAGCGATGACCACGCCCTTGCCCGTGTCAGCGGTGCCGTTGACAGCGCCCGGGCCCTCCTCGGCGTTGATGCCGTTGTTCTCCAGGGTGGTCTTGCCGTACTTGCCGTTAGCAACGTTGACCCAGTAGACATTCATCTCTGTGTCCTGCTGCTTAGCCAGCTGCTTGGTGCCCAGGCCAGTGAAAATGAAGCCAAGCTGGTTTTCTGGAACACCTGGCAGAGGCAGGTCTGCCGGGCCCGGAACGGTAGTGGCCAGGCCGAAGGAACGACCTTCGCCGCCGATGCACTTGTCGGCAACAGTAGGCAGCAGGAACTGGTTGGTCTTCGGGGCACCTTCCGGAACCTTGAAGCCCGGCTCGCCCTCGCCCTCACCAGTCAGGAAGTCAATTCCCTTGTTCAGTGCGCTGGAAATTTCCTCAGGAACGCCTGGGGAGTTAATGATGTCGCGCGCGTTGCCGTAGAGATTCGGCGAAGCGATGTTCAGGGAGTCCAGCGACGGGGAAGCAGAAGCGGCGGGAGTCATGCCCGCAGTGAGAATTGCAGCTGCACCCAAGGTCGCTGCGGCACGGCGCAGGAAGGAGCGTCCAGTCGAAACCACGGTGAAGAACCTCTCATTCGTGGGCTATTGGAGTCGGAATCAAAATTTCGGAATCGTTGCTCATCTTAGAACGACTCCAACGGGAATTGGAAAGATTTGAAAAAGAAATGTTCAGAATCTTCTCAGGAGATTAACGCACGGATTCTCGCGTGTCGCAAGTTAATTAGAGTGATTTGTGATGTAGAACGAGATGATTGTGAAAATTGAGGCGAAATGCGTATGTATGGGGTTAATGGTGTTTCGCAGCGCGTAAGCGGGTGAAGTCAAGTCTCATCCCGTGGGGTTACAACTATGGCATTTGGTCACATGTGTCACATGGCGGGCTGAGAGATTGCCGTCGTGAAGCGTTGTGGCGCTGGCGGATATGCCGTTATGGCTGTCGGTAAAGCGGGGGTGCAGTAAGGGGGTAATTTATCCCTAAGGGTGGCGCGGCAGTGCCACTTTGCATGACGGATAGGTGCTCGGGGTTGCGAGAATCTCTGCCAGATGTGCAGGGGCATTAAGAAGGAGTACACTGTAGAACGCTTTATTACGCGTTGATGCGGGGCGTTAAAGGCAGTCGTAAAGACAGTCCTTTAGAGCAAGGCCGTATCTTTTTCTTTTAGTCCTCTTAGCTTGTTAGGAGCTATCCGCCTGTGAGCGATACCGAGTTCCGTAATGTCGCCATTGTCGCACACGTCGACCATGGCAAGACCACTCTCGTGAACGCCATGCTGGAGCAGTCCGGCGTTTTCAGCGACCACGAAGAAGTTGCAGACCGAGTGATGGACTCTGGTGACCTTGAAAAGGAAAAGGGCATCACCATCTTGGCGAAGAACACCGCTATTCGCCGAAAAGGTGAGGGCAAGAACGGCGAAGACCTCATCATCAACGTCATTGACACCCCTGGTCACGCCGACTTTGGTGGCGAGGTGGAGCGCGCACTGTCCATGGTTGACGGTGTCGTGCTGCTGATCGACTCCTCTGAAGGTCCGCTGCCGCAGACCCGCTTCGTCCTGGGCAAGGCGCTTGCTGCCTGCATGCCGGTGATTATCGTGGTCAATAAGACTGACCGCCCAGATGCACGTATCGACGAGGTTGTCGAGGAAGCACAGGATCTGCTGCTCGAGCTAGCCTCCACCCTGGAAGACCCGGAAGCTGCTGAGGTCGCTGAGCGCAACCTTGAGCTGCCGGTTCTCTATGCCTCTGGTCGTGCCGGTAAGGCTTCTACCGAGAACCCGGGTAACGGCAACTTGCCGGAGTCTGAGAACCTGCAGCCGCTGTTCGACGTCATCACCGAGGTGCTCCCGGAGCCGTCCGCTGAGATTGATGCCCCGCTGCAGGCGCAGGTTACCAACCTGGACTCCAGCTCCTTCCTCGGTCGAATTGGTCTGATTCGTATCCATAAGGGCCGTATCCGCAAGGGACAGCAGATTTCGTGGATTCATTACGACTCCGAGGGCAATGAGCATGTCAAGAATGCGAAGGTCGCGGAGCTGCTGCGTACCGTCGGCGTGACCCGCGTACCTGCTGAAGAGGCCATTGCTGGTGACATCGCCGCTATCTCCGGTATCGACGAGGTCATGATCGGTGACTCTCTCTGTGATGCCGAGCATCCGGACCCGCTGCCGCGCATCCTGGTCGATGAGCCGGCTATTTCTATGACGATCGGCGTGAACACCTCGCCACTGGCAGGCCAGGGTGGTGGCGATAAGCTGACCGCTCGTATGGTCAAGGCCCGCCTGGACCAGGAGTTGATTGGTAACGTCTCGCTGCGCGTGCTGCCGACCGAGCGCCCGGATGCCTGGGAGGTGCAGGGCCGTGGTGAAATGGCGCTGTCCGTTCTGGTTGAAACTATGCGTCGTGAGGGCTTTGAGCTGACCGTCGGTAAGCCGCAGGTTGTTACCAAGACCGTCGACGGCAAGGTTCAGGAGCCGTACGAGCACCTGACCATTGATGTTCCTGAAGAGCACCTGGGTGCTGTCACTCAGCTGATGGCGGCTCGTAAGGGGCGCATGGAGCAGATGGGTAACCAGGGCACCGGTTGGGTGCGCATGGAGTTCCTCATTCCGTCCCGCGGTCTGATTGGCTTCCGCACTACTTTCATGACGGAGACCAAGGGCACCGGTATCGCCAATCACTACTCGGCCGGCTACGGCGAGTGGGCTGGTGAGATTAAGGACCGTCCGACAGGATCGTTGGTGGCTGACCGTACCGGCCAGATCACCGCTTACGCACTGATTCAGCTTTCTGACCGCGGCACCTTCTTCGTCGAGCCGGGTGACCAGGCTTACGAGGGCATGGTCGTTGGCCAGAATCCGCGTGATGAGGACATGGACATCAACATCACCAAGGAAAAGAAGCTGACCAATATGCGCGCAGCCTCGGCTGATGCGACCGTGACTCTGGAGAAGGCGCACAAGCTTTCCCTCGATGAGGCTATGGAGTTCTGTGGTGCTGACGAGTGCGTTGAGGTCACCCCGGAGGGCATTCGCGTACGCAAGCAGATCCTCAGCGCCACCGATCGCGCTCGCGCTCGTTCCCGCGCGAAGGCCATGAATAAGAAGTAATTCGGGTTGGTAGGGGACTGGGCCACCTGAAAACCAGTCTCGGGGTAACTGACTCGGTCAGGTGTCGAGTAATCTCGTGGATATGTTTATTCGCAGCCGTCGTCACGCAGCTTCTCGTCGATTTTTCGTAGCATCGACACTCTGCGTGACGGCGGCTTTGGCGTCTTCGTGCATGGCTCGCCCCTCGGACGCTCCGACTGTGCCCGGGCAGCAGGAAGCGCCGGTGCAGCAGGAAGACACCGCTGACCAGGCCAAAAAGATGCGTGAAGTCACGGTCGGTGTCGACGAGTTTGTCGAAGGCTTCAATCCGCATTTGCTTGCCGACGTCTCCCCGGTGACCAGCCTGGTAGCGCGACTGACACTGCCTAGTGTTTTCACCCCTGCGCCGGTAGAGGGCGAGGCTGGTGACGCTAGTGCCGCCGCGCAAGCTCCCGGAGTGGTGGATAACGCTGCCAATGCTCGCTCGGCAGGAGCTCCCCAATGGCTTCTCAACTCCGACTTGCTGGATTCCGTGCAGGTCATCGAGAGTGATGACAGCAAAGACGGTGACGCCAGAAACGGAGCTGGAAACGGGAAAGCGGCCGATGTTGACATCACGGATCCGACGGTAGCGGCAGAGCATGTCCGCTACCGCATTCGAAAAGGGGCGCAGTGGAGCGATGGCACGCCAATCAGTGGCGAGGACTTCCGCTACCTATTTTCCCAAGTCACGTCCACGCCAGGATCGCTGGATACGGCGACTTATGAGCTGATTAAATCCATTGATGTCTCCGACGGTGGCCGTCAGATTGATGTGACGTTCACTCAGCCGATTACGCATTGGCAGCGCCTGTTTGCACATCTCTTGCCAGCGCATTTGATGCGGTCGAACACTGATGGTTTTTCCGAAGGGCTGGCCAGCCGTTTCCCGGCCTCCGGTGGGCAGTACACCGTCGAGTCGATGGATGTCGGCCGCAACATCATTCGACTGGTTCGAAATGACCGCTACTGGGGTGAGCAGCCAGCAGCCTCGGAGGTTATTACGCTGCGTGCCATGCGTAGTGCCATCGATGGTGCGGAGCAACTGCGTTCGAAGCAGATCCAGGCCGTGCAGGTCCGTCCGACGGAGACGTCTGAGCTGACGTACGGTCTGATCCCCGGTGTTGCTGAGTTCTTCCATGAGCCCAACCGGGAACTGGTTTTCAGTACCAACCTCGCGTCGAGCAGGCTTGCCGACGAATCCGTCCGCCGGGCCATTCTGAACACCATCAACGTTGCACAGGTCTCAGAGGTGGCCACCGGGCGCCGAATCGCAGGTGGCTCTGGTGACGGTCGTGACCAGGAGAAAACCGAGGCGCCACAGGCCGGTTTTACTGAGGACAATCCGCTACGAATCGGCATCATTAGCGACGGTATAGCGGCACGCGCTGCGGCTTTTGCGGTCGCTGACCAGTTGACTGCAGCTGGTATCCCCGCCACCGTTGTTTCGTATTCACCGGCGGACATGCTGCGTTCTTCGTTGCCCTACGGAACCGTCGATGCCGTGGTGGCATGGGCAGAGCAGCCCAATTCCGTCCAGGCGGCCCGGGAACGCTATGCGTGTACGGAAGGCTCGATCAGTTCGCTACCGCCGAAGGACTTGGATGAAGCAGGCGCAGAGTCGGCTACCGAGTCTGAGTCAGAATCCGAGTCTGAGTCTGAGGGCGTTGACAGTTCGACAAAACCTGCACCAAGTGAAGACCGGGGAAAGAGCGCTGAAGAGCAGAGCTCGCTGGACGGGACAACATCGTCTGAGCAGTCCACATCTTCTACCTCAGCAGAGCCGGCTGACCTCAGCGGAGTATCTGTCGCTCCGAAATCGGCTGCTCGGAGCGAGAATCTTTCCGGCCTTTGTGACCCGCAGGTTGATGAGCTGCTCGCTCCCGACAGTTCTGCGTTGCCCGCTGAACTCGCCGATATCATTGCTGGCCACAGTATCGAGCTGACCTTGGTGAAAGACGGCTTGCTGACGGTCGTCAGCCCGGAAATTACAATTACTGGGCGGAAGGACTCTTCGCAGTGGACCGATGACCCAGTGTTGGGCCGCCTCGGTGTTCTGGGTGAGATTCGCCGAGTCGCGACGCAAAGCGGGACTCGAGAATCGTCTGAGAATTCTCAACCGGGAGATAGTCCGCGCGAAGATACTGAGCAGGACGGTTCGGGTCAGAACCAAGAAGTCCGCGATAACGCCGACCAGGAGAACAAGGGGAAGTAAGAAAGCCCGTGAAGTTACTTTTTGTTCACGCACATCCAGATGACGAGTCCATTTGGACAGGTGGTTTGATTGCGGCTGCCGCGCGCTCCGGAGCGTCGGTAAGCGTAGTGACCTGCACGATGGGCGAGCTGGGGGAGGTCATCGGCGCGCCGTACCAGGGGCTAGTTGCTGATGAAGCTGACCAGTTGGGCGGTTTCCGCGTCGCCGAGTTGCGCTCGGCGCTGCGTGCGCTGGGGGCCAATAGCCCAGACAATGCGCCACGTTTCCTCGGTGGTGCCGGGCGTTGGCGTGATTCCGGTATGGCAGGGGACAAGGGTAATGAGCATCCCCGTGCGTTCATGAACTCAGGTGATGAGGCGGTAGCCCAGCTTCGCACCATCCTCGATGAGCTGCAGCCAGACCTGGTCATTACCTACGATGCCGATGGTGGCTATGGGCACCCGGACCACATTCGCGCACACGATATCACTGTCGCGGCGTGCGGAAATCGCTTTCCGACGCTGTGGGCGGTCACCGATCGTGAGGCAATGGTGGCGGGGCTGGATGCCATTACCGTGGTGCCGGAGAGCTGGCAGGCATGCGATGTCGACGACTTCGCTACCGTGACCGGCCGTTTCGAGGTTCAGCTGGATGATGCCGCTGTGGCTGCCAAGGTTGAGGCCATGCGCGCGCATGCGACACAAGTGTGGTTCGCCGATGGTTCCGTTAGCGAGGTCAATCCTGATGCTGTCTATGGGCAGACCGACGGCTCTGGTCGTGCGCGAGCCGTCTGGGCGTTTTCCAATTTGCTGTGTCAGCCGGTGACACCGACTGAGGCATACCGTTTTGGTACGGCGACCGCTGCGTCCCTGGAAGAGCTGGGGGAGCTGGTGAATATCCAATTACTGCCAGAGCCGGTAGCGAGCGTCGACTCTGTACCGAGCGTGGATCTGGAAGCGGAGGGGAGTGCGGACGATGAGTAACCCTCAGCCTCACGAAAGCGAAGACTTGATTAACGCTGCTGGCGGAAAGTTGAAGAACGAGCGCTTGAGTATTGAAAAGCGCACATTCGGGGATGAGCGCTATTGGGGTGACCCGGAACGTTCGCAGCCACGCGAGAACTTCCATCAGGGGGAGGTCACAGTAGCGCTAGTCTGGCTGTCGCTGGCTGCGTTGGCAGCGTTGGTGATTGAAGTAGTTTTCCTCGGAGCGTGGATTACCATCGGCTCGGTTGCTATTCCGTTGCCGTGGACCATTCCGCTGGCCTATATTGCCAATCTGATTATCACCAACACAGCGTTGCTGTGGACACGCGATCGCTCCAAAGCTGCAATTCCGACTGTCATCTGGGTGCTGGGCTTTGCAGGCATTCTGCTGTGGGCAGTGCTGCCCTTCGGTGGGGACTTGGCAATGGGGCAGTGGTTGCGAACAGTGCTGCTGCTTGTTTGCGGTGTGCTGGGCGGTGCCTGGCCACTGCGCCATCTGCGGGCACTCTAGCGAAAACCGCAGCGGATACTGCAGGAGACGGTGAGGAATTGATACAGGGCAGGCCCGCATCAATGTGGCTCTTTCTGGAGCCAGTTGAAAACAACACCCACGTTGGGTGTAGACTCCAATCTGAATATACCGCTCTGTCTATTTTGCTCTGTTTCTCGTCGGAACGGCATAATCGACAGATAGCGAAAGCCTCATCCCATATCTTGTGAGAAAGGTTCTTAAACCTAAAACCATGACTTACATCATTGCCCAGCCATGTGTTGACGTCCTCGACCGTGCCTGTGTTGAAGAGTGCCCGGTTGACTGCATTTACGAGGGCAAGCGCATGCTTTACATTCACCCTGATGAGTGCGTGGACTGCGGCGCTTGTGAACCGGTCTGCCCAGTCGAGGCCATCTTCTACGAGGACGATGTTCCGGATGAGTGGGTTGAATTCATCGATGCCAATGTCGACTGGTTCGATGAGCTGGGTTCCCCGGGAGGTGCCGCCAAGCTCGGCCCCCAGGACTTCGATGTGCCATTCGTGGCAGCTCTGCCGCCGCAGGCAGAAGACTAAAACCACAGAGGACTAAAGCTATTTCTTTCCCGGGAAGGACTTCATCACCGCCCATGTCAGCTGCCCGCAAGCGCGTAACTCCCGGTTCTCTTTTACCTCAGTTTCCGTGGGATTCTCTCACGCAGGCGAAAGCCACTGCGGCTGCGCATGAAGAGGGCATGGTGAATCTCTCGGTCGGCACACCAGTCGATGAAGTCGCTCCGATAATCCGGAAGGGCCTTACCGAAGGTGCTGCCGCACCGGGTTACCCACAGACCGTCGGCACGCCTGAGCTACGCGCGGCGATTGTTGCAGCGATGGCGCGGCGCTACGGCGTGACGGGACTGGAGTCAGCGGTCAATGGCGGCAATGTGCTTCCGGTCATCGGCACCAAGGAAGCGATTGGCTGGCTTCCCTTCCTCCTCGGCGTAGGCGCGGGGCATACCGTCGTCATCCCCGAGCTGGCATATCCCACCTACGAGGTCGGCGTTCGCATCGCAGGCGCTGAGCTGCTGCGTGCGGACTCGCTGACGCAAATCGGCCCCGCCTCGCCGACGCTGATGTTCATCAATTCCCCGGGCAACCCCAACGGCAAGGTCCTCGGTGTTGAACACCTGCGCAAGGTGGTTGAGTGGGCGCGTGCTCGGGAAGTCATTGTCGCCTCTGACGAGTGCTACCTGGGGCTCGGTTGGACTGAACAGCCAGTCAGTATTCTCGACCCGCGAGTGTGCGACGGTGATTTCACCAACCTGCTGGCTATTCACTCGCTGTCCAAGACGTCGAACATGGCGTCGTACCGCACCGGCTGGTTCGCTGGCGACGCGGACCTCATCGCCGAGCTGGTTTCCGTGCGCCGTCACATGGGGCTGATGATGCCGGGACCCATCCAGCACGCCACGATCGCCGCGCTTAACGACGACTCCCACGAGGCTGAACAAAAGCAGCGCTACAGTGACCGCCGTGAGATTCTGCATGATGCACTGGTAGCCGCAGGTTTTCGTATCGATGACTCCGAGGGCGGGCTCTATCTGTGGGCTACTCGCGGGGAAGACTGCTGGCAGACGGTTGATTGGCTGGCTGAACGCGGCATCCTGGTCGCACCGGGTAGCTTCTACGGGCCCAAGGGTGCGCAGCACGTACGGGTGGGGCTCACAGCGACGCTCAGCGACATCGAAGTGGCGGCGGCGCGTATTCGCGGCTAGCCCCGGCCAGATGTGCTGGCTCTAGCAGGCCGAATGCTGCAAACGGTGCCGACATCGGCATAGACCAAATCATAAAAAAAGGGAGTGTGCCGTGGGACGTGCCGCAGGCAACCGAGATGCGTGGTGGGGCCTCGAGAAGAACCGTAAGACTGCGCAAGTCGATGCCGCCGCTCACGAGTGCGAGGAGTACATCCCCTTTGAGCCGGCAATTGTGGCCGACACCGATGAGTTTCTGGTCGTAGACAAGCCACCTTTTCTGCCGGCGACTCCCAACGGCCGCATCGTGGCCAATACCGTGCAGGAGCGACTGCGACGTAGTCTCGAGGAACCGGAGATAGTGGCCGTTCACCGCCTGGATTTTCTGACCAGTGGGCTGCTGTTGCTTTCCCGGAATCCGGCTACCCGTGCGCGCTACCAGCAGCTTTTCCAAAACCAGGAAATCACCAAAGAATACGAATGCCTCACCGTGATGCCCGATGATTGGCATGTGGGGGAAACCAGGGATGTCACGCTTCTGCTCGATCCCAACCCGGCGGGGCGCGGAGTAAAAGTCGTGGAGACCGACGATTTCGCTCGCGCTGCCGCGAAGAATCCCAAGTTCAAGCTCGCACGCACAACCGTGACCTTCCTCGGCCGAGTAGCCGCGGACATCGGCGATGTGCTGGCGAACAGCCATGGCGGTGGTGCGACCAGCACCAGCATTCCGCTGCACGCAGTCGGCTGTGGTTGTGGGCATTGCGGGAGTCGCATGCAGGTGGGGCGCTGGCGGCTACAGCCCCATACGGGCCGCACGCATCAGCTGCGGGCGACGATGGACTGGCTAGGCTATCCCATTCTCGGTGAGGACACCTATGGCCGGAAAGCGGGGGCGCAGGGGCCGTCGGCAAGCGCGGGCAGCGCGCCAAAGTACACGCCGCAGCTGCGATTGACGGCAACCGCGCTGGCCTTTGTCGACCCCGTCACTGGTGAGCGACGTGTCTACCGGAGCGCGCGGAATATCGCGGCCCCGGCAGACGTGCCGACCACCCCTTAGTTAGCGTGCAGCTCCGCGCTGAGCTTCACCTTTTCGGCAGCCCATGGCACAACCTCGACTGCACCAGAGAGCGAGTTGCGGCGGAAGAGCATATTCGATCCGCCCGAGAGCTCGCGGGCCTTGAGCGTCTTCTTCACACCGTCTAGGGCAACGAGGCACTTGGTGCCGGCAGTGATGTAGAGCCCGGCTTCGAGTACGCAGTCATCGCCGAGCGAGATTCCGAGTCCAGCGTTCGCACCGAGTAGGCATCGCTTGCCGACGGACACAACTTCCTTACCTCCACCGGATAGTGTGCCCATGATGGACGCACCACCGCCGATATCGGAGCCGTCGTCGACGACGACCCCCTGAGAGATACGGCCTTCCACCATGGAGTGTCCAAGCGTGCCTGCGTTGAAGTTGACGAAGCCCTCGTGCATGACTGTGGTGCCCTCTGCGAGATGGGCTCCAAGGCGCACGCGGTCAGCGTCACCGATGCGGACTCCGGTGGGAGTGACGTAGTCGACCATGCGGGGGAATTTATCGATGGAGTAGACGGTGACAGGCCCGCGGCGTGACAGCTTGGCTCGGGTTACCTCGAAGCCTTCGACAGCACAGGGGCCAAAATTCGTCCACACCACATTGTTGAGCTTGCCGAAGATGCCGTCCAGGTTGATGCTGTTGGGGGTGGCCAGGCGGTGGGACAGCAGATGGAGACGCAGGTAGGCATCGATGGTGTCGACTGGTGCGTCATCGAGTGAAGCGATGGTAGCTGTGACCAGACGGCGGGTGGTGCCACGGTCCGCATCGGCTACGGCCAGATCTGTGAGGTAGGTGAAATCTTCGGGCAGTGCGTCGGCGTCGATGGTTCCGGTCGTGGTGGAGGTTGCCACGCCCTCTTCGATGAGCTTGGGGGCGGGGAACCAGACGTCGAGAACAGTATCGTTGTTAAAAGTGGCAATGCCGGTAGCTTGTGCTCCAAATTTCATGGAAAACAGGCTACCGGCATATCCCTATCTATGAAAAGTGTTCCGCAAATGTGTAGCAAGGAAATGTTCGGATAGGGGTAGCAGGGTGGTTAGGCCCTGCAGCCAGTTGCTAACGGCTAGTTGCTATCGCTGGACTCGAGAGCCTCGCGGGCCGCGGTGCGGCTCTTCTTAGTCAGTGCAGCGAGCACCGCGAGGAACGCAGTGACACACACAACGGCGATAACCTGCTGGCGAGCACCAGAATCGGTGAGCATGCCAACAGCGAGGCCCAGAATCAGGATGACCGCTACCCAGGACAGTGCCGGGTAGGCCCACATGCGAACGGAAAGCTCGTTGTTGGCCTCCATCTGCGGGCGCAGCTTAATCTCAGACAGGGCGATGACCAGCCAGATCACCAGCAAGCAGCCGCCGACAGCGTTCAGTAGGAAGACCAGGACACTCGAGCCGTCGAAGACAACCTGCAGGCCCACGGAGACGAAGGCGAAGACCATCGACATGATGACCGCACGGTTCGGAACTGCGCCTTCATTGGTGTGGGCGAAGAAGCGCGGTGCCTCACCGCGGGTGGACATCGAGTAGACCAGGCGAGAGGTTGCGTAAATCTGAGCGTTGAACGCGGACAGCAGCGCCAGAACGATAATGGCCTCCATGAAGCCAACGGCACCCGGAATGTTCGCCTGCTTCAGAACCTGGGTGAACGGCGACTCAGCTGCGGAGTCAGCGCCGTCAATCTGGGAGTACGGCAACAGCAGGATGATGACGGTCACGCAGCCCAGGTAGAACACAGAGATGCGGAAGATTACCGAGCGGACAGCAGCAGCGATGGAGCGCTGCGGATCTTCAGCCTCAGCAGCGGCAATTGTGACAATCTCGATACCGCCGAAGGCGAAGGCCACGGCCAACAGACCAGCGGCAATGCCGGACACGCCATTCGGGAGGAATCCGGACTCGGCAATATGCGTCGTACCGACGAAGCTGGTGCCTGGCAGCAGACCGAAGAAAAGAAGAACGCCAATGACCAGGAACGCGATAATCACCGCGACCTTGATGAACGCGAACCAGAACTCAAACTCGCCGAAACCGCGCACATTCGCCAAATTCACTACAGCGAAGAAGACAACACAGATCAGGCCTGGAATCCAGCCCGGAATACCGAACCACGCACCCATGATGGCACCGGCACCGGTAATTTCAGCGCCGAGCACCATGATGAGCATGAACCAGTAGAGCCAGCCGAGGACAAAGCCAGCCGAGGAACCAAAGGCCATCTCGGCATAGGTGGAGAAGCTACCCGGTGTCGGGCGGGCAGCGGCCATCTCGCCGAGCATCTGCATGACGAGGACGACAATGAAGCCAGCGATGACATAGGAAACTAGAACACCCGGGCCAGCTGCCTTAATGCCGACGCCCGTACCAAGGAAAAGACCGGCACCGATTGCGGAGCCAAGACCCATCATGGTCAGGTGTCGAACCTGCAGCCCCTTGCCCAGCTGAGCTGTCTCGCCGGAGGTGGAGGTAATTTGCGATTCGGTCATGTCGCAAACATTACCTCGCTGATAACAGGGGCAATAACCGTATTACGGGTTTACCCCCATTCACCGTTTTGGGGTCAACTAATGTGCCTTCACGAGCACCGAAAGTAGGTTATCCGGCCAGCTCATCCGGCACGTCGGCAAGCTGAGCGAAAGCAGCGGCACCTTCGTCATTGCCCGGGCGTTCCGTGCGGCGGACGCACACCGCCGAGTGGTCCGGGTGATGGTAGAAGTGCATGTTGTCGCGGCCCGAAATTTCCCATGCCTGAATACGGCGGTTCTCCGCGGGGACATCGATGGGCGTATCGGGGGCAATGAGGATGCTTCGGTCAATAATGCAGTCATTACCGAGGCTGACGCCGACGGTGCCGGCCGCGATATCGATGTGGCAGCGCTCGCCAACCGTGAGCGGCTTACGCTGACCGGAATCGTCATGAGCGGCAATGATGGAGGCCGACAGTCCCACCTTCGTGTGCGCGCCAATGACGACACCGGAGGATAGACGTCCCTCAATCTTGCATGGGCCCAGAGTGCCCGAGTTCAGCGAGACAAATCCCTCGCGCAGTACGGACGTACCCGGTGCCAAGTAAGCGCCCAACCGCACGCGCTCGGCCTCTGCAATGCGCACACCGGCGGGCAGCACATAATCGACCATGCGCGGCATGCGGTCGATGGCGTAGACGTGAATCAGACCGCGGACGCGCAAGTGGGTGCGCAGTTGCTCGAAGTTGTCCGGCAGACATGGCCCCTTGTTGGTCCACGCCACCACATGGAGTAGCTCGTAGAGCCCCTTGGTGTTTAGCTGGTGCGGCTTGACCAGGCGGTGGGAGAGCAAATGCAGGCGCAGGTAGGCATCGTGCGGGTCGACAGCAGGCTTGGACAAATCCTCAATGGACGTGCGCACTGCCACCTGCTCCACGCGGCGATCCTCGTCCAAAACCACCTGACGAAGCAACTGTGGGGTCAGATCAGCGGCGCCGAGCCGGTGAGTGCTCGATTCTACGACCTCATCGCTTAACTGAGGTGCGGGAAACCAAGTATCGAGAACTGTACCGTCCATTGCGATATTGGCGATTCCCGTAGCGACAGCACCAGATGTAATCATGATTCTTAATATTAGTATCCCTTTAAGGAATCTTCGCGGAAGGATGAACTATGCCCCTAGCTGGCCTTGAAAGCACACAGAAAATGAAGCAGTGGTTCTTAGTTAGCCTCATCATTGCTGTCAGTGTGCTCGGACTCGGCTTCGTCCTGTCCCTGCCGGTGGTCTTCTATGTCGGATTCGCACTGCTGAGTGCTTGGATTCTCGCCGTAGCCAGCTTCTTTGGTTTCGTTTTGCCGCCGCGAGCAATGCCAATTGGCGCAGTCGGTGTGGCTATTGCCGCAGTGGTTGCGCTCATCGCGCCGAACCGTCTTGTGCTGGTTATCGCAGTTGCCATCGCAGTGGGGCTCGGCGGTGGCATGATCGCCCGTCTTCTGCTGGAGCGCAAGAACCGCGATCAGCAGGCACGCATCGATGCCCTGCCGATGTGGGAGCGCGATGAGCTGGGCGATGTCGCCGAAACGCTTCGTCCTGCTTATCGACGAGACATCGATCCCACTCCAGTGCAGCTGCCACACGCAACGGCCAAGATTGTCGCGGCCGTCTGTAAGCCGCTGGCCGGTTCTACGGTGATTGTCAGCACGAATGAGCTGCGTCCGGTGATTGCGGTCTATGGCTCCCGTGTAGCTGTGGTCTATGGTCCCGGCGCGGGCGTTGTCGAGGAGGATGGCGGAAACGGAGAGGCGACCGATTCTGCGGGGGAGGAGCGGGCGCCGGGGTCGTCGACAAGCGAAACTCCGGAGGCAATCATTGCCCAAACTCTCCCGGAAGGAGCGAAAACCCTGGTCTTTGAGGTGGCTGATGGGCTTAAGCGCTCGGCGGAGGGGAGAATTGGTGTGACCTCCGCCGAACCGCATGAGCTGGCGTTGTTCCTCGGTGGTGGCGCGCCCGCCAATGGGGATGCGATCAATGGTCGTGCGGCGCATATTCATCACAAAATTCTGGTTTCGCTGGCGCACAATGGTTTGTACGCTTAATTGATGTGAAATCGAAGTTAAATCTGCTCCAAGATCCTGTAGACCTCACGGCGGCACTGGTGGACATCGAATCGGTGTCCCACAATGAGACCGCGATTGCGGATGCCGTCGAGGCGGCATTGCGTGAGGTCGCGCAGGCAAATGAGTCGATTGAGGTCCTGCGCATTGACAACAACGTGATTGCGCGGACCCATCGGGGGTTGCCGCAGCGCGTGATTTTGGCAGGACACCTGGATACGGTGCCGACTGCGGACAATGTGCCCTCGACGCGTGGGGTAGACGCGCAGGGGCGAGACACACTGTTTGGGTGTGGAACTGTGGATATGAAAAGCGGTGACGCAGTCTACCTGCATGCTTTTGCGACGCTGGCGGCAAGCCAGGAGTTGCAGCGCGACCTGACACTCATCATGTACGAATGCGAAGAAATCGCCGCGGAGTTCAACGGGTTGCGGCACTTGAGTGAGTCGCATCCGGAGCTCCTGGCTGGCGATGTCGCTTTGCTGGGCGAGCCCAGCGGCAATGTCATCGAAGCCGGCTGCCAGGGCTCTATTCGCCTGCGTCTGACCGCTCACGGCACACGTGCACACTCGGCTCGGGCGTGGCTCGGCGACAACGCCGTGCACAAGTTAGCACCGGTGCTGTCACGCATTGCCGCCTATGAACCGCAGACCGTGGATATCGACGGCTTGGCCTACCGCGAAGGGCTCAACGTCGTCTGGCTGGAGGCCGGGGTTGCCACCAATACGCTTCCCGACGAGGCGGTGCTGCGAGTCAACTTCCGATTCGCGCCCAACCGCAGCGCCGATGAGGCCATGGCACACTTCCGCGAGGTGCTGGGACTCGACGAGTTTGCGGCCGAGGACCTCACCGTCGATGTCGAGGATGTGAGCCCTGGGGCACTACCGGGACTGCATGCGGCTGCTGCGAAGGAGTTGGTTGCGGTCGCAGGCGACGTCGTAAAGCCCAAGTTTGGGTGGACCGATGTGGCGCGTTTTTCCGCGCTCGGCATTCCTGCAGTGAACTTTGGCCCGGGTGATCCGGCGTACTGCCACAAGAAGGATGAGCAGATTCCGGTCGAGTGCATTACGGCACTGTGGGAGGACCTGCGGCGGTACTTGACCACCGCGCCGGTGGCTGGGTGAGCCTAGAATCACACCCTGCCCTCGCTGAGCGGGTGCGCGTATGTCATTGCTGGCATACATTGTGAGGTTATGAAACCTGTACGTACTCCGTCCCCAGCTAAGCGCCGCGCACTCCGCGGCCCAATCGCGATTCGACAGGCGGGCGAACCGCAGGCGTCTACGACCGACCGCAGGCTGTTGTCACACAATCCGAACACGGACTGGCTGCACAACGACACCTGGCGTGTGCTGCGCATTCAATCGGAATTCGTTGACGGCTTTGGTGCGTTGGCGGAGATTCCGCCGGCGGTGACGGTGTATGGTTCGGCGCGTTTGCCAGAGGACAGCCCGTACTACCAGTGGGGCTTCGACCTGGGCAAAGCACTGGCGGAGGCGGGTTACGCGACCATCACTGGTGGCGGCCCGGGCATCATGGAAGCCGCCAACCGCGGCTGCTACGATGCCGACGGCCTGTCCATTGGGCTGGGCATTGAGCTGCCGCACGAGCAGCACTTGAATGACTGGGTCGACCTGGGCATGAACTTCCGCTACTTCTTCGTGCGTAAGACCATGTTCCTGAAGTACTCGCAGGCGTTTATTTGTCTGCCGGGTGGATTCGGCACGCTCGATGAACTCTTTGAGTCACTGGTGATGGTGCAGACCGAGAAGGTGGAAAATCACCCAATCGTGCTGCTGGGTACTGAGTTCTGGTCGGGGCTGGTTGATTGGATGCGCGAGAAACTGGTGGCCATGGAGCTGATTTCTCCGACAGATATGGACCTTTTCCTGGTCACCGACTCCATTGAAGAAGCGGTCGAGTACATCGAGGCCGCGCACGAAAAGCTGATGGAAGAGTGCGAGCAGACCTCCGACGTTCGCGAAAAGCTCCGCCGAGTCCGTCGCTTCAGCGAGAGGTAAGACGCTGTGCGGAGTTTTTATCAGGACTCCGCGGTGCCGACGGTGATGGCTATCGTCAATCGCACCCCGGATTCCTTCTATGACCGTGGCGCAACGGCTGCGGAGGAGGCCGCGCTCGCTCGCGTCGACGAAGTTGTTGCGGCAGGCGCAGGCATTGTTGACATCGGCGGCGTCAAGGCCGGTGTCGGTGCGGAAGTAACTGTTGCCGAGGAAATTGAGCGCGTGGTGCCGACCATCGCGAAGGTTCGCGAGCGCTATCCTGACCTGCACATTAGCGTCGACACCTGGCGCGCCGAAGTCGGGGAAGCCGCCATCAAAGCTGGCGCCAACCTCATCAACGACACTTGGGCAGGCCATGACCCGGAGCTGCTGGAAGTCGCGGGCGCCCACGGGATGGGTTACGTCTGCTCGCACACCGGTGGGGCACTGCCACGCACCAATCCGATTCGCGTGCGTTACGACGACGTCGTGGACGATGTCATCTCAGAAACCGGCAAGCTCGCCCAGAGGGCAGTGGACGCTGGCGTGCCGGAGGACCGCATCCTCATCGATCCCACCCACGACTTCGGCAAGAACACCTACCACGGCCTCGAACTTCTGCGGCGCTGCAATGAGCTCGTGGCTACAGGCTGGCCAGTGCTCATGGCGCTGTCGAATAAGGACTTCGTCGGTGAGACTTTGGACCGCCCGGTCGAGCAGCGTGTGCCCGGCACCTTGGCTGCGACCGCCCATGCGGCAGCTGCCGGTGTTGCGGTGTTCCGTTCGCATCAGGTGTCCGAAACTCTTGATGTCTGCCGTATGACTCTGGCTATTTCCGGTGATTTTGCGCCACTGCATCCGGTGCGTGGGCTGGTGTAAGGGGCGTAGTTTGAGACGCTTCGCCCATGCCGCTGCGTGAAACAAAGGACTATGATGAAGAGAAGTAGTCGAAAATGCCGACAGGGATTCTAAACCGGGATCTTGAGCCGGGGTCTTAGACCGGGGTCTTGAACCGGGATTGTCAATCTCCTGGCTACCACAGCCGAGCTGGGGTGGCTGGTCGTCTCCTGCATCGACATTGTCTTAGAACGAAGGAGTTCACATGGCAGCAATGAAGCCGCGTACCGGTGATGGTCCGCTGGAGGCAGTTAAAGAGGGCAAGAAGATTGTGATGCGCGTCCCCGCAGATGGTGGTGGGCGCCTGGTGGTGGAACTGTCCCCGGAGGAAGCCAAGGAGCTCGGTGCAGAGCTCGTAGCAGTAGTGGAGTAGCAGAGTAGTGGGGTATCGGGTAGAGGCCGGGTAGTGGCCGGGCCTGTCCGGTTTTGACCCAGCGGCGACCTACACAGGTGGTGTAGGTCGCCTTTTCTTCTTCAGGTGATAACGGCTCGAATGAGGGTTTATGAACAAAAAGTACGGGCTGCAAATGTGAAACTGTGGGAGTTTATGACACTTTCAAGCCAGTTTTCGGGCAATTTTTGTCATAAACGTAGTCAGTAACTCGCATTGGAGTTACTTGGCTGAGCTCGACACGGGCTAAGATAGTGAAAATTATTTTTCTAGCTCAGTTTGAGGAGTGACCGACGTGCTAGCTGACATCATTGATGTGCTTGCTGACCCCATCGATGGCACTGATTTGAAGTTTGGTGATGCCGAACGAATGACTCTGAAGTCCGAATCCGGACATAGCTATGATGTCGCCCGCCAGGGTTACGTTACGCTCGCCGGTGGGGCTGGTCTGCGCTACACCGGCGATGACGCCAAGATGATTACCGCCCGCGAGGAGTTCCTCTCTGGTGGCCACTATGCTCCATTCGTTGAGGCAGTTACAGGCAACGTCCAGGATGTGCTTGACGACGCCAACGTGTCCGAGGCCGCCAGGCCAGTCATCTGCGAAGTCGGTGCGGGCACTGGTTACTACCTCGCACACACGCTGGACAGCATTCCCAATTCCCGTGGTGTAGGCATTGATGTGTCTGTGCCGGCCGCCAAGCACCTGGCCAAGAGTCATCCGCGACTCGGTGCGGTTGTGGCCGATGCGTGGGCGCGTTTGCCGCTGCGTGATGGTTCCATCGATGCGCTTACGGTTGTCTTCGCACCTCGCAACGCGGAGGAGTTCGCTCGCGTGCTCAAGCCGGGCGGCCAGGTTGTGGTTCTGACGGCCACTACTGGTCATCTGGGCGAGCTTCGTGAGCCACTGGGCATCATCGATGTCGAGCGCGGCAAGGTCGAGCGCATGATTTCCCAGGCCGAGGGGCACCTCGTGCCTGTTGGCGACCCGGAGCTGGTGGAGTTCGGTATGAACCTCAACCAGAGTGCAATCGCCGCGCAGATCGGTATGAGCCCGTCGGCACGCCATATTCACCCGGAGGTGCTGCAGGAACGCATTGCAGCGCTACCTGCAGAGATGTACGTCACCGCCCGTGCCTACGTCACCCGTCTGGGGCGCCCGGGCGACTAGCGCCTACTCCTTGACCTCGGTTTTGTGAATCTGCTCATCCAGGTCTTCCGGATCCAGGTCAGCATCCGAGAATTCCGCCGTTAGCGGAAGGCGAAGCTGCAGGTCAGTGCCCGGGCACAGTTCGATAGTGCCCGAGCGCAGCTTAAAGTCCAGCACATGCCCGCCGCCGGTGCCGCCTTCCGCGAGGAAGTGCACGTGACAGCCGGGCACCGAAATTCCCTTCTCATAGACCGGCGTGCGGAAGCCCGCAATCGTGCCCTGCAGGTTCTCAAAATCAACCGAGGCGTCTTCTTCCGTCGCATCAACCATCTTCTGGTACGGCTTTTCCTGCTTTACGACGGTTCGAGTCTTCACCCACTCAAATTCGCCGGTAATCCGCAGTGCGTACATAAAGTTTTGGCTCGGCACCAGGGAATCGATGATGGGGCTAATTTCCTTGCGAGTCAGGTTTTCCGGCGCATCCATCACCGTGTGCGGGACGAAGTTGGTCACCACCGTGTAGGGGCTGCGCTGATCCATGGTGGCCCGGGTCGCGGAGCCGTCGTGACGCACCTGCCAGCAGACCCCGTCGAGGATTACCATTTCGCCATCGAGGCCGTCGAAGGTACCGATGCCGAAGTTTCCATGACCAAGGATTTCGCCAATGGTCATCTCGCCGTCGTAGATGCCATCGAGCAGTGCGGACATCAGTGAGTTTTGGAAAATTGTGTGTCGGACCGTTGGAAAATTCTCGTGAGTGGTCATGGAAGCCATTATATTCGCGATATTTGTAGCCCAAGCTGGGGCGGGTCGTCTGTTAGATGTCCGATCGGCTTGTGGGTAAGGAAATCGTGGCAAGAAAAACGCCCTGCGGAAAAATCCACAGGGCGCGATTTGGTGAATCGAGCGGTTGGTTCTACTTCGGCTGGATGGTGACTGTCACTTGGTCAGCAGTGGAGACGATATGAACGGTCTGGCCATCGGCAGCGACAGTGGCGTGACCGCCTTCGACATTCACTGTGAACCCATTCGGGAAGTTGATCGAGGGCACAACGAGCTCGCTGGTGGAACCAGGTGCGAAAACTCCGGTGCCGTCGACGCGGTTATTGTTCCAGCTGGCCTGGTAGACACGGGTGTCGCGGTTCCAGTCGGTAGCTTGCGGGGTGCCTGCGACCGCTCGCAGGTGTGGAGCGGCGAGGATGGTCATCTTGTCGCGGTTGAAGGCATCGGCACCTACAGGTCCTGGAACAGTAGGGTCGAAGACCATGCCCTGTTCCTTCTGGTTCTGCGTCGTCGGGTCGTTGCATCCGCAGTAGGACCAGTACTGCCAGCCGACCATGTGGCGGCGGGCAAGCGAAATTACGCCATTGAGGGTATCGGCATCGTCGGTCGCACCGAACTCGGACAGCAGTGTGGCCGAGCCGTTACCGGATGAGACGATTTCCGCATTGTCGAAGGTACGACCATCGAAGAAGTCACAGCCCGTGTAGGTGTTGAACAGGGCATTCGTGGTGCAGTAGACATGCCAGCTGAGGGCCGTACCAGCGGTTTCAGGAACCTCCGGGGCTGCCGGATTCGTGTTCAATCCGGTGTTCCACATGGAGTAGGGCTCGTAGTGGACAATAGCGTCCGGGTCCTTGTCGACAATCTGATTGGCAGCCTTCTGGTGCAGTTCATCGAGCTTTTCCTTAGCCGGGCCGCAGTCGCCGAGAGCCAGATAGCACAGTGGGTATGCGGAGCCTGGCCACGGTTCATTTATGATGTCGTAGCCCATCAGTCCCGGCATGTCGCCAAGGCGTTTGGCGACATGGCCCCACATGGCTGCGTAACGCTCCTGCAACCCAACGCCGCCTGGCCCTTCGCGGTTATTCAGGAAGTTGTCGTATGCCCTAATGAGTCCGATATTGAGAGCCTGGTTAGCGGGGAAGCCAACCTTTAAGAGGCTGGGAACCCCGTCGTCAATGACAGCCCAATCCGGGGCAAATTCGCCTTCGAACTTCTCGTTGTACATGTCCTGGTGGGCATCGACCAAGACCGCGATTCCACGCTCAGTGAGCATGGAGATAGTGCGGGCAATGGAATCCAGGTATTCGTCGTTGTACTCGCCGGGCTTTGGCTCTACTGCTTTCCAGATAATGCCGACTCGCATGGAGTCGAAGCCCTGCTGCACGAGCCAGTCAGCATCGTCCTCGTTAAAGCCTCCGGCCTCTGGGGTGTAAGGATCGTGCTTGTAGACGATGTTCGATCCCTGAGTGAGGAAAGCACGGCCGTCACCGTCGGTAAACCAGCGACCGGACTGTCCAAGGGGACCACGCTCGGTGATGGTAGCGGTACTAGGGGATGGGGCTACTTCTGTAGCGAGCGCCTGATGCGGTACTGCACCCGCTAGCGCTATGGCAATGGCGGCACCAACTGCTGCCACCTTCTTAGTGAATCTCATACTCAGTATGCTATTGACCAGGAATGATAAATTCAGCCAAAACTTAAATTAGGTTTAGGAAAGTGGGCAAAGGCATAAGTAAATGTCCTGAATGGGGTTAGTAAAAAGGCTAAAAAAGGCCCACCGCTTCCTTCTCGGAAGCGATGGGCCTTATGAGGAGACTCCGTTCGCCGCGCATCCGTGGCGTCTCGCAGACAGCCAGCTACATCAAAGACTTATAGACCTCGACGGTCTGCTGAGCGATGTTCTCCCAGCTAAACACATCTTCAGCGCGCTTCTTACCCGCCTGGCCAACCTTGGCAGCGCGGTCGCGGTCGGCGACCATGTTGTTGACAGCGGCAGCGATGCCTCGTTCGAAGCCCTCCGGATCGGACTCGTCGTAGTGAACCAGAGTGCCGGTTTCACCATCGACGACAACCTCCGGAATACCGCCGACATCAGAGGCGACAACGGCGGTGCCACAGGCCATAGCCTCGAGGTTAACGATGCCCAGCGGCTCGTAGATGGACGGGCAGACGAAGGAATCCGCGGCCGTCAGAATCTCCTGGATCTTCTCCTTCGGCAGCATGTCCTGCACCCAGAAAATGCCATCGCGCTTCTCCTGGAGGTCATGGACGAGCTGCTCAGTCTCCTTCGCGATTTCCGGGGTGTCCGGAGCGCCGGCGCACAGAACGAGCTGCACACCGTCGTCGAAAAGCGATGCGGCCTTGACCAAATGAGCGACACCCTTCTGACGGGTGATGCGGCCGACGAACGCGACCATCGGGCGAGACGGGTCAACGCCGAGCTCCTCCAGGACAGACCAGCCGTTCTGTTCCTTGGACTCTTCCCACGTCGGGCGCGGGTACCACAGCTCGGTGTCGATACCGTTCAGGACAACGTGGACCTTGTCGGGGGAGATACGCGGGTAGGCATCCAGGATGGCGTCCTTCATGCGCGCGGAAACAGCAATGACAGCGTCTGCGTACTCCATAGCATTGCGCTCGGACCAGCTGGAAACGTCGTAACCGCCGCCAAGCTGCTCGCGCTTCCATGGGCGGTGCGGCTCCAGTGAGTGCGCGGTTGCCACATGCGGAATGCCCTTGAGCAGACCAGTGAGGTGACCGCCCAGGCCCGAGTACCACGTGTGAGAGTGGACGACATCAATGTCGGTTGCCGCGGCGGCATTTGCCATGCGCAACCCCGTGGACAGCGTCTTAATCGAGGCGTTGGCATCCTTCAACTCCGGGTCAACGCCGTGGACATATACATCCGCCTCATCGCGAGGAGCACCCATGCAGTGCACATCGACGTCAACGCCGTCGAGGCCGCGCATGAAACGAGTCAGTTCAGTTACGTGAACACCTGCTCCGCCGTAAATCTCCGGAGGGTATTCCTTGGTCATCATGGCAACACGCATAGTTCCAGCGTAACCAGATTTGACAATTTCCGTCGCTTGATATGCCTGGGTGTGGGTAGCGGGGAGGGGAGACTGGCAGCGAGGAACGTAAATCGCATATAGGTTGGTTGGTGTGAGGAGTCAACCACATGTTTTGTCCATTGTCCTTGCCGGTGGCGAAGGCAAGCGTCTCTTCCCGCTGACGGAAGACCGCGCTAAGCCCGCCGTGCCTTTCGGCGGTAGCTATCGGCTTATCGACTTCGTGCTGTCGAACCTGGTCAACGCAGGTTTCTTGAAGATCTGTGTGCTGACCCAGTACAAGTCCCACTCGCTCGACCGTCACATTTCGCAGGCGTGGCAGCTGTCTGGCATCACCGGCCAGTACGTCACCCCGGTGCCGGCTCAGCAGCGTCTGGGTAAGCGCTGGTTCACCGGTTCGGCGGACGCGATTCTGCAGTCGCTGAACTTGGTTTACGACGAGGATCCGGAGTACGTCATCGTCTTCGGTGCCGACCACGTCTATCGCATGGATCCGCAGCAGATGCTGGAGGCCCACATCGAGTCTGGCGCTGGCGTGACGGTCGCTGGTATCCGCGTCCCGCGTTCTGAGGCCAGCGCATTCGGTGTCATCGATGCCGATGACAACAACCGAATCACCGAGTTCCTGGAGAAGCCGGCTGATCCGCCCGGCACCCCGGATGACCCGAACTCGACGTTCGCGTCGATGGGTAACTACATCTTCACTACCTCCGCGCTTATCGACGCTATTAAGCGTGACTCGGAAGATGAAAACTCCGACCATGATATGGGCGGAAACATTATTCCGATGCTGGTAGAGGAGGGCGAAGCTTTCGTCTGGGACTTCAAGGACAGCTACGTTCCGGGTGAGACCGAACGTGACAAGGGCTACTGGCGTGATGTCGGTACCATCGATGCCTTCTACGAGGCCAACATGGACCTGATTTCCGTCCACCCGGTGTTTAACCTCTACAACAAGAAGTGGCCAATCCACACCTTCTCAGAGGAGAACCTGCCTCCGGCCAAGTTTGTCCAGGGCGGTATTGCTCAGGCTTCGATGGTCGGTGCTGGTTCGATTGTCTCCGGTGGTACGGTCCGCAACTCGGTGATTAGCACCAACGTTGTGGTCGAGGATGGCGCGACGGTGGAGGGCTCGGTTCTCTTCCCAGGCGTTCGCGTCGGCCGCGGAGCAGTGGTTCGCCATGCGATTTTGGACAAGAACGTTGTAGTTTCCGACGGCGCCATTATCGGTGTCGATCCGGAGAAGGACGCAGAGCGCTTCAAGGTCAGCGCTGGTGGCGTTGTGGCCGTTGGTAAGAACCAGGTTATCTAGACTGTCTGAGTCCGACCGGCTGAAAAGGCACGTACCGTGGGGTACGTGCCTTTTGCCTTTAACCCTTTTTGCTACCTAGTTGCTACCTAGCCCCAAAACTGGCAGCCCTAAAAGTTGCGGGCTGCACCTGTGAATATGGGGTGCGCATGTGAATACGGGCATGGGCTGCAAATGTGAAACTGTGTGAGTTTATGACACTTTCAAGCCGGTAGGTTCAGGCGGTGAATGCATCACCACTTTCGACCAGG
>NZ_JASPJT010000019.1:0-17432 GCF_030232425.1 Corynebacterium sp. MSK019
ATCCGGAAAGGGCCCATGAGATAAAAAGGGCCCACCCGGCGACACACCGAGCGGACACACTTTTTGTCACTTAACCCTATTACGGCAGGACGTTGAACTTCTTGCCGAGAACAAGTGCCGTGTTGAACACCTTCGAGTACAGCTCACGCGGCATCTGTGGCATCGACACCGGGGAAAGACGCTGCACGGTCACCGTCTGCGCATCGGTGTACTTCAGCAAGCCGCCCGCTGCTTGACGACGGCCCACACCCGAATCCTTGAAACCACCCATCGGGGCATCGACAGACGCGAAGGCCGCAGCAAAACCATCGTTGACATTCACAGTGCCGGCCTCAAGCTGTGGAGCCAGCTCCTTTGCGCGACGCGGGGAGGTCCACAGCGAAGCGTTGAGGCCATAACGGGAATCGTTGGACTTGGCGATAGCCTCATGGACGTCCGAGACACGCTGGAGGACTACCACCGGGCCGAATACCTCTTCGGTCAGCAGGGCGACGCCCTCCGGGACGTCGGTAAGCACGGTCGGCTCGTAGAACAGCGGTCCCAGATCCGGGCGAGGACGACCGCCGGCCAGCACGGTGGCGCCGGCCTCGATAGCCTCGTCGACCATGGACTTGACGGTGTCGAACTGGCCCTGAGACTGCAGGCAGCCCATCTCGGTTTCCCACTCGTAGCCAGCGCCGATGGACATTGCCTTCACGCGGTCGGTGAATGCCGGGACGAACTCGTCCCAGACTGAGTCCACGACATAGATTCGCTCAATGGACACGCACAGGTGACCGGAGTTGGTGAAGCAGCCAATGCGTGCGCCCTCGACCGCGCGGTTGATGTTGGCATCCTCAGCGACAATCAGCGGGTTCTTGCCGCCGAGCTCCGCGGAGAAACTGATCAGGCGTTCGCCGCACTGCTGTGCCAGCGAGCGGCCGGTCTCGGAGGAGCCGGTGAACATCAGGAAGTCACACTGGCCGACAATGCCCTGGCCGACAACGCGACCGGGTCCTGGAATGACCTGGAAGAGATCCTCCGGAAGGCCAGCGCGGTAGAGCAAATCGACAGCGAAGAGAGCGGTAAACGGAGTGGTGCTGTCCGGCTTGAGCACGATGGCGTTACCGGCCATCAGTGCAGCCAGCGCATCGGAAACCGCGAGGGTCAGCGGGTAGTTCCACGGAGCAATAACACCGACGACGCCCTTTGGGTGGTGGTAGACGGTGGTCTTGGAAAGTACCGGGACCGCGCCGTGCGCTCGCTTCGGCTCAAGCAGTTTCGGGCCCTGATTGCCGTAGTAGCGGGCGGTGATAGCGGTGTGTACGAGCTCCTCGTGGGCACTGGCGCGGTTTTTACCGGTCTCGGCCTGCAGCAGGTCCAGCACCTGGTCGCAGTGGGTAAAGAGCAGGTCGTGGAAGTGGTGCAGCACTTCGCCGCGCTTTTCCGGCGCCATGCGGGCCCACTTCTTCTGCGCGGCACGGGCACGCTTGAAGGCCTCGTCGACATCGGCCTGGGTACCGACAGGAATCTGCGCCAGCTCCTGGCCGGTAAATGGTGCCGAGATAGTGGCGGTCTTCGACTTATCAGCTACCGTGACGCGCTGAAGAAGGCGGGCAACGAGCTCGTCGTTAAGCGGATTGCGGATGGTAGTTCGGTTTGTCGTAGCAGTAGATGCTGTCATGGCACAGATACTACTGTTGCGCGGCGCCCCGAGATAGTAAATTTGGCAAAACTACAAAAACTTAGAAAACTTTAGTAAGTAGTCCAGCCCATCCGACGGTTGCGGTCCGGGTCGCGCGGGCCATCGTTGCCGAACTCGAACGGTTCGTGGCCGTCGACATCGCCGTAGCGCATCTCCGGGTCATCATCCAGATCGTCGTCGACGTCGATGTCCGGCTTTTCCTCGGCCAACCGCTTGCCGAGAGTGTCATGCGGAGAAGCGCCCCGCCAGCGGTCCGGCGGATCCATTACATAATTCTCGCCATCACCGGTGAGGAAGTCGCCATCGAGTCCCTCTGAGCCATCGAGCGTGGTCTCGTCGAAATCACCAGTGGTATCCGGATCGTAGTCAAGGCCATCAGACATCTTGACCAACCTCCTGTTTCATAATCACTCATGTGGTGCCCACGCCTGGCGACTGTGAGTTTTTCCGCGATTACAAAATCACCGCCAGCAGGCGAGGAATTACCTTGATACTAACTGTTTTTCAGGGTTGGGAACAATACCTTTACATCGCCCGTTGTAGAAAGTGTAGGCAAACGTAAGCGCGTGTGCCTGAATACAAAACGTAAGAAAAACTGAGAAAAGAAAGAAGGACGACGTGCGCGAAAGCAGCAATCCTGCATTCAGTTCACTTACTAAGACCGTCGCCCGCGGACAGGCGGGCGCACATCACTACGGCCAAGGTCAGATGGGCGCTGGCTACGGGGATAACCCGTACCAGTCGCAGGTTGCCGCCGACTACCGTCCGATGACGGTCGACGATGTCGTTTCCAAGACCGGCATCACGCTGGCAACCATCATCGTTTTGGCTGCGGTCAATTTCTTCATTGCCGTCAGTGTCTCCACCAGCCTGGCCATGATTCTGACCATTGTCGGCGCCATCGGTGGTCTGATTACTGTTTTGGTTTCCACCTTCGGCAAGAAGTACGGCTCCGCGCCGGTTACCCTCACCTACGCGGCCTTCGAGGGCCTCTTCGTCGGTGGCATCAGCTTCATGTTCACTGCTCCAATTCAGGGCGTTGCCGCTGGTGCGCTGATTATGCAGGCCGTGCTGGCTACCCTGGGTGTCTTCATCGGTATGCTCTTCGTCTACAAGTCGGGCGCTATCCGCGTGACCCCGAAGTTCACCCGTTTTATGAGTGCGGCTCTGATTGGTGTCCTGGTCCTCATGCTGGGCAACCTGGTGCTCTCCCTGTTCGGCCTGGGCTTCCCGCTGCGTGACGGCGGCATGCTGTCGATCATCTTCTCTCTGGTCTGCATCGGCCTGGCAGCCTTCAGCTTCCTGATTGACTTCGATCAGGCTGATCGCCTGGTTCGCGCTGGCGCTCCGGCTCAGTACGCCTGGGGTGTCGCCCTCGGTCTGGCTGTGACCCTGGTCTGGCTCTACACCGAGATTCTGCGTCTGCTGTCCTACTTCAGGGACTAAACGCTAGAAAACTAACTAACGCACAAGCGCCGGGTAGCCCGTTATTACGGGTTGGCCGGCGCTTTGTTGTTGGCAGTCGACGTATTGACCGATAGGGCTGTGCAGTGTGACGTCGTAAAGCGCGATATCGAAGCGGGAGAGGGCACAAAAAATGGACCGATAGGCCATATGGGCTTCTATCGGTCCAAGAATCGGGCACTGTGGCCCGAAGTTGCCGCCTGGGTTGAGGCGGTCTAACGCCGGGAGCGCTTAGGCGTCCATCTCCGGGTCGTACGGCTCAGCCTTGACCACAGTGACAGACACTTCGTCGCCGCTCGGGGAAGCGTAAGTGCGGGTCTCGCCCTCCTTAGCGCCGACCAGAGCCTTGCCCAGCGGGGAATCGGTGGAGTAGGTCTCCAGGTTCGGGTTGGAGGAGTCAGCGCCACGGGTACCGATGAGGAAGGTCTCGGTGTCGTCTTCGTCGCCGTCGTAGTAGACGTGGACCACGGTGCCGACCAGAGCCACACCGGACTCCTGTGGAATCTCGCCGACGGTGGCGCGCTGCAGCAGGTCTTCGAGGTAGCGGATGCGTGCCTCTTCCTGTCCCTGCTGCTCGCGGGCGGCATCGTAGCCGGCGTTTTCCTTCAAGTCGCCCTCTTCGCGACGCTCGTTAATCTCGGCGGCGATGACCGGGCGGTTTTCATATAGCGCCTCAAGCTCGGCCTTGAGCTTGTCGTAGGACTCCTGGGTGAGCCATGGGCTATTGTTCTTTGCCTCAGTCATGGTTCCTCCTGTGTTTTTGGCTATTTAATACAAAAGCGGCCCCGCGTGGGGCCGTCGGCTGCGTCACAGGATAGCACTGTCACGCCACATGGCAATAACAGGCGCGTCGGAGTGTTGTCGCGCGCGCTTTACGACGTGCCGTGAAAGCGCATAATCCTCAGTTGCGAAAGGCAGTTACTTAGCAGGTGCGAGGAACTCCGGAATGTCGGTGGAGCAGCCATAGACATCGCCTGCGACGGCCAGCTCGCGGGTGGCAATGGGGACGTCCATCCGCACGGTAGCGGGGCCGCCGCCCGGGATGAATACGTCGCGACGCCCGACCTCTGCCACGTCATAGTTCAGCGCATAGATAATGCAGTAGCTATCCAGCTCCGGCTTTTCGCGGGTGACGTCCAGCGTGAAGATGAACTGCTCATCTTCCTTACCTGGAGTGCGGCTCCAGCCCGCTTGCGTTGCAGAGACATCCGGGGCGGAGACGCGGTTCATCTGAACGAAGATGTATGCGCCGGCGATGACGAGCATGCCAACAATAGCGATGACAACCAATTTTGCGGGGAGAGTGCGACTGTTGTCCCCATAGCGCTCGCGCTGCTCGTTAGGCGCTGCGGTATTTCGGGTGTTTCGCTCCGAACTTTCAGCCATGCTTTTTAGCCTATCGGAGTTCTTGGTCGACGTGGTAAAATGTTGACAGTTAAACAATCTTTCTGGTGTGGCGCGGTGTCCTGCTGCTATGTCGTTCCGCCGAGTAGCGATGCTGCGTGGTCATATGATGGTGCAGCGCTATAGTGGGGCGGTATTGAAACGGTGCTGGAGTAGCATCGTTGCGGTCGAAGGGCTCCGGCCTTGGCCAGAAAACATGGACTGAGATAGTAGCGGGAGTGACTTCAATTGACACTTCGTCTGATGGCAATTCACGCTCATCCTGATGACGAATCGAGCAAGGGCGCCGCAACGATGGCCCGATATGCGGCGGAAGGGCATCGCGTCAAAGTGGTGACCTGCACCGGCGGTGAGGCCGGTAGCATTCTCAACCCTGCGATGGATCGGCCGGAGGTGCGGGAGAATATCGCCGCAGTGCGCGTTCACGAAATGGCTGCAGCCGCTGAGATTCTCGGTGTTGAACATGAGTGGCTCGGCTTTACCGACTCCGGTCTGCCTGCGGGCAACCCGGTGCCGGTGCTGTCGCACGGTGTGTTTGCTCGCCAATCGGTCGAGGATGCGACGAAGCCTCTCATCCGGGCCATCCGGGAATTCCGTCCGCACGTCGTCATTACTTACGACGAAAACGGTGGCTACCCGCACCCGGACCACATCATGACCCATATCGTGTCCATGCGCGCTTGGCTGGAGTCCGGAACGGATAAGTACCCCGAGCTCGGTGAACCATGGGAGATTTCCAAGCTCTACTACACCCACGGTTTCATCAAGGCGCGCCTCATCGCGCTGGATAACTACTACCGCGACAACGGTTTGGAAAGCCCGCTGGCCGAGTCCTTCCGCCGTTGGATTAAGACTCCCGGCGACATCATGACCCGCGTGACCACACAGGTCGAGTGCGGCGATTACTTCCAGCAGCGGGATCAGGCGCTGCTGGCGCACGCCACGCAGATCGATCCGAACGGGCCATTCTTCGCCGTGCCGGTAGACATTCAGCAGCGCGTTTGGCCGACCGAAGAGTTTGAGCTCGCCCGCACTCGCGTGCAGACTGAGCTGCCAGAGACCGATCTCTTCGCCGGTATCGACCCCGACGCGGAATAGTCCGGAATTAACGCTAAGCTGGAACTCATGATTGAAAGCTTCGATGCCTTGGCGGCTCGCACGACAGTTTTCCTGGCGCAGAACCCCACTGGTCCGCGGGGTGCTGACTTCGGAAAGGCCTCTCCTGTTGGCCTGCTCATCATTGTCGTTTTGCTCATCGTCATCCTGGCTCTCGGCTGGGATCTCTCGCGGCGCGCGAAGCGCATGGCCGCTCGCCGGAAGTTCGCCGAGGCGCACGGCATGGATCCCTTCGATTCCGAGGCTGTGGATAAGGCGATGGCTGCAGCAGAGCAGCGTCGTGAAGCGGAGTAGTCAGCGTCAAGGTGTGTGCGCGTCGCTTGACGACGGGCAGTTGCGCGCGCCCCTGATTGTTTCCCGTGTGGCGGGATTTGGAGTTCGAATTGCGGGATTCTAGGCAGTGCGCTACAGTCAAGCACATGCGTATGTGGCGATTTTATTTTTCGAAGGCTCCGGAGGCAGTGACGACATAGTCACAGCCGGCGGCTAATCGTCACGTCGCCACCAACCGGAGCCAAAGGCAGCAGCCCCACCAATAGGGGCGCTGCCTTTTGTCGTATCTACAGCCAAATACATGCGTAACGCCCCAGAGAAAAGAGACCTCAGATGACCCCTCCAACTTCCCTCGAAGCCCCCGCCTCTACCGCGAACCGCCGTGTCGTAGCCTTCCACGACCTGCCCTCCCCAGAAGAGGTCATGGCCAAACAGCCACTGACCCCGAACCTAGTTAACGAAGTGGAGCAGTCGCGACTCGACATCGCCCGCGTCATCGCCCGCGAGGACAATCGCCTGCTGGTCGTTGTCGGCCCGTGCTCCATCCACGACCCCGAGGCCGCCATCGACTACGCCCGCCGCCTGAAGGCCACCGCCGATGAGCTCGACGAGGACCTGCTGGTCGTCATGCGCGTCTACTTCGAAAAGCCGCGCACCACCGTCGGCTGGAAGGGACTCATCAACGACCCCGACCTGGATAGCTCCTTCAAAATCAACAAGGGCCTGCACATGGCCCGCGAGGTACTCATCGAGGTCCTGCGCACCGGCCTGCCCGCCGGCGCCGAATTCCTCGAGCCCAACAGCCCGCAGTACATTTCCGACGCCGTCTCCTGGGGTGCAATTGGTGCGCGCACCACGGAGTCGCAGGTCCATCGTCAGCTCGCTTCCGGACTTTCCGTGCCCATCGGCTTCAAGAACGGCACCGACGGCAACGTCCAGGTCGCCGTGGACTCGCTGGTCTCCGCAGCAAACCCGCACTTCTTCTTCGGCATGAACGACCAAGGCCGCGCCGCCGTTGTCGAAACCGCCGGCAACCACAACTGCCACATCATCCTCCGCGGTGGCACCTCCGGCCCGAACTGGGACGAAGAATCGCTTAACGACGCCGAAGCGCGCCTGAACAAGGCCGAGCAAACCGTCAGCATTATGGTGGACGCCTCCCACGCCAATTCCGGAAAATCCGAGGTGCGCCAGGCCGAGGTCGTTGAGGAGCTCGGCAAGCTCATCGGGGGCGGCGACGAGCGCATCACCGGCATCATGATGGAGTCCTTCCTCGAAGCCGGCGCGCAAAAAATTACCGATGGTCGTAAGGGCCTCGTATACGGCAAGTCCGTCACCGATGCGTGCATGGATTGGGAAACCACCGACCGGCTGCTGCGTACGCTTGCGGCAGAAGTCCGGAAGCGTCGGCAGGCACGCGACTAAGCACAAAGTGGCCGTGCCCATTGGGTAGGGTTACATATGTGAAAGAAAACCAGCCGTCCTCACTCCGGCGGATTGCGTATCCGCTCTACGAGCGCAAACTAGCCCAAGAGCTAGAAGGAAAACCTCGCCCCAAGCACGTTGCCATCATGGCCGATGGCAACCGCCGCTGGGCGAGGGAGGCTGGCTTCACCGACGTAAGCCACGGCCACCGCGTCGGCTCCCGCAAAATCGCAGAATTCGTCGGCTGGTGCGCCGAGCAGGAAATCGAGCTGGTCACCATCTACCTGCTCTCCACCGAAAACCTCGGGCGCGACCCCGAAGAGCTGGAGTTACTGTTCGACATCATCGCCGACGTCGTCGACGAATTGGCGCAATCGCCTAACGACGTGCGCCTGCGCATGGTCGGCCACCTCGAGCTCCTTCCGGAAAGAATGACCGCCCGGCTACGCCACGACGAAGAAGTCACTGCGAACAACACCGGCATCCAGGTCAACATCGCCGTTGGCTACGGTGGTCGGCAGGAAATCGTCGACGCAGTACGCAGAATCATCCGGGAATCAGTCGCCGAAGGAATTGATGCTTCCGAGCTCGAGGAGAGCATCACCACCGACGCCATTTCTCGCCGCCTCTATACATCCGGACAACCGGACCCCGATCTAGTCATCCGCACTTCCGGAGAACAGCGGCTCAGCGGCTTCCTTCTCTGGCAAACCGCCTACTCCGAGATTTGGTTCACCGATACCTACTGGCCCGAATTCCGCCGCATCGACTTCCTCCGCGCACTTCGAGACTTTTCGCAGCGCTCACGCCGCTTCGGCAAATAACCTCCCTACATCCGGAAAAATTTCCGGATGTTAGAGTTTGCGCATCCGGACCCTCGAAACCTTGTGGTCCCGAGACTTCGTAAGAACTAATGACGCCCGCACTCGAGTGGGCAAAATATTTTCCGTCAGGTTCGGCAAGTTCACCTGCTGCCAAATGCGTCGGGCCACCTCGGCCGCAGCTTCGTCGTCAAGCGTGGCGTAATCCGCGAAGTGCGCGCCCGGAGCGCGAAACGCCGTCTGGCGGAGACTGAGGAAACGATTAATGTACCAGCGTTCGATGTCCGCGCGCGGGGCATCGACGTAGACACTGAAATCGAAAAGATCGGAAATCATCAGCGTCGGGCCCGTCTGCAAAACGTTGAGCCCCTCGAGAATGAGAATGTCCGGACGATCGACATCGACGAACTCATCCGGCACCCGGTCATAGAGCGTGTGCGAATACACCGGCGCCTTCACATGCCGCGCCCCCGACTTCACCGCCGTGACAAACCGCATCAACGCACGCTGATCATACGACTCCGGATACCCCTTGCGCTGCATAATCCCACGGCGATTCAATTCCTCAGAAGGATAGAGGAAGCCATCAGTAGTAACCAAGTCCACCCGCGGATTAGTCTCCCAGCGCTCGAGCAGGACCTGCAGCAAACGCGCCGTCGTTGACTTGCCGACCGCCACCGAACCCGCGACGCCGATAATAAACGGCACCGACGCCCCCTTCGAAGGATTTTCCCCAAGAAAGTTCGACGTTACGGCGTTCAGCTCCCGATGCGCCGCCACACGCATGTGAATCAGACGAGAAAGCGGAAGATAGACCTCGGCGACTTCGTCCAGGTCGATGTTTTCACCGATACCGGAAAGTCGTTCAGCTTCCTCTTCCGTCAGCACCAGAGGCATATTCTTGCGCATTTCGCGCCACTGCTCGCGTTTGAACTCGACGTACGGGCTGGGGGATGTTGCGCGCGTCATACTTCCAATTGTGCCAAGGGGGTGCCGAAAACCGGAAAACGAGTCAATAAAGGGGGCATACCTGAATGGTGCTGCTTTCGTGGTTTGCCCCATAAAGGGCTAGCATGGCCTGTGGCATTGAAGTTTCATTGAAAGGTCGAAAACCTACTCATGACCGGGTCTAACAATAACGATGTCCGCTACCAATCGCTGCGTGAACTCGATCCCGACCTCGCAGAGGCAATGGCAGGGGAGCTCTCTCGTCAGCGTGACATGCTCGAAATGATTGCCAGTGAGAACTTTGTTCCACGTGCAGTGCTGCAAGCTCAGGGCTCGGTTCTGACCAACAAGTACGCCGAAGGCTACCCGGGCCGTCGTTACTACGGTGGCTGCGAATACGTCGACGTCGTCGAGGACATGGCACGCAACCGCGCCAAGGAGCTCTTCGGCGCTGAGTTCGCCAACGTTCAGCCACACGCAGGTGCGCAGGCCAACGCTGCCGTTCTGCATGCGCTAATCAACGCCGGTGACAAGATTATGGGCCTCGACCTGGCACACGGCGGTCACCTGACCCACGGCATGAAGCTGAACTTCTCCGGCAAGCTCTACCACGTCGCCGCATACGGTGTGGACAAGGACACTATGCGGATCGATATGGACAAGGTGCGTGAGCAGGCGCTCGCAGAAAAGCCGGATGTTCTCATCGCAGGTTGGTCGGCGTACCCGCGCCACCTCGACTTCGAAGCTTTCCGTTCCATCGCCGATGAGGTCGGTGCGAAGCTGTGGACGGACATGGCGCACTTCGCAGGCCTGGTTGCCGCCGGTCTGCACCCGTCGCCGGTTCCGCATTCTGACGTTGTGTCGACCACCGTTCACAAAACCCTCGGTGGTCCACGTTCGGGCATGATTTTGGCTAAGCAGGAGTACGCCAAGAAGCTGAACTCCGCTGTTTTCCCGGGGCAGCAGGGTGGTCCGCTGATGCACGCCATCGCCGGCAAGGCCGTGGCGCTGAAGATTGCTGGTACCGAGGAGTTCAAGGAGCGCCAGGAGCGCACTCTCGCTGGTGCCCGCATTCTGGCTGAGCGTCTCACCGCTTCCGACTGCGCCGAGGCTGGCGTCGATGTTCTCACTGGCGGCACCGATGTCCACCTGGTTCTGGCGGATCTGCGCAATTCTGAGATGAACGGCCAGGAGGCCGAGGATCTGCTCCACGCTGTTGGCATCACCGTTAACCGTAATGCCGTTCCGTTTGACCCGCGTCCTCCGATGGTTACATCCGGACTTCGTATCGGTACTCCGGCGCTGGCCACCCGTGGTCTCGACGAGAAGGCGTTCACCGAGGTCGCCGATGTCATCGGTACTGCTCTCGCCGCCGGCAAGAATGCGGATGTTGACTCCCTGCGTGCTCGTGTTTCGAAGATTGCTCAGGAATTCCCGCTTTACGACGGCATCGAGGACTGGAACCTCATCTAATTCTGCGTTTTTGCAGCGCAAGTACCCGTTCTAGCAGTGCGCTAGGACGGGTTTTCCCGTACATCCGGGTTTTAGTCCGGAGGTGGTGGCTCCGGCCCGAGCTGTTTCGTCGTGCCCGCCCGGTATCCGGCGTAGGACCTCCCGGACATTGATGTCACAAATGAGTTGCTAAACAGCGGCGGCCGAGTTTTATCCGGCGGGCGCCATCGAATATGTCCGGATGTGGGGATGCGTTCGAGGTGGCCGTTGCGTCCTTCCCGGTCGTCGTCGTTAAGCCCGTTGTGTTCGCGGCAGACCATGGTGAGGTTGTCCAGCGTGGTTGTGCCGCCGTGTTTGTGGGCGACTAGGTGGTGCGCTTGGCCGCTATAGGCGGGGCGTTCACAGCCGGGCCAGGCGCAGATGGGGTTGTCGATGAGCATCGCGATGCGCTGCTCTTCAGTCGCCAGGCGGGGGTTGCCGATGGGAAATAAGTCCGTAATGGCGCTGTGTTCGTCGTAAAGCACGGCCCACCCGGTGTCGGCGAGTAGGGCGTTGAGGAAGACGTCGGGGGCGAGCGCGGAGCCGTTGGTGGTGGCGGCGAATCGCGGGCTGTAGTCGATGAGGTCTTGTGCGGTGATGATGATGGCGGGTTGGTAGCGCATTTCATCGAGCTTGTCGACGGGCATTGCGGCATCGGCATGCTCGAGGCGCTCGGCAAGCGCTTGGCCGACGCAGCGGTCGTGGGAAAACTCCGGATGGGACTTCCGGATTTCTGCGGCACGGATGGTAAGCGGCGACAGGAGATTGTCGAGCATATCCGAGGGGCCGGAGATGTGGAAGTGCTTCATTCCCCGGATGTCTACCTTCCGGGAAAATCGGGCGCGCAGATGCTGGGGTGGCTCGTCTTCGGTGTTGAGCTCGGTGAGAGTTTCCCGCATGTAGAGATCGAGTTCTTCGAAGCCGAGGCGTTCGGCGGCAGCGACGAAGGTGAGCCGCAGGTTGTCGTGGAGTTCGGCGTTGTTGGCTTGGCGGCTGCGCTTGTCGATAAGCACGCAGGTGTCCAGGCTGAGGCCGAGCTGGCGCGCAAGGGCGGTGGCGTCTTCGCGGGCTTTGGTGTTTTCCTCGGTGTCAGCGGGTTGGAGATAGTGGGAGGCGACGCGTAGCAAAAGCCGGAGGCGCGCCGGGTCAAGGCCGAGGGTTGCCGCCAGGTGGGAGGTGGCGTCGTGGCCGTCGGGACGCGCGGCGTGGAGTTCCGCTAGCGTGTCCATTCCGCGCGAGGCCAGTGCGGCGAGCGTCCCAAGAACTGTCATGCCTTTGAAGGTAAAAGTCCGGATGTAGGGGGACAACGCCTACGAGGGCAGGCTGTGGATAAGTCAGCCGGTTTAGCAGTTATCCACATCCGGACTTTTCACCGCGCAAACGCACCGCAGCTGCACCGCCGTACCGCCGCACCACGCGCTGCCGTCTGTTACGCCCCGAAGTCACGCAGGGCGCTGCCGGTGAGGCGGAAGGTGTCCCATTCGTCCATGGGGAAGGCGCCGAGGGAGCGGTAGAAATCGATGGAGGGTTGATTCCACTTCAGGACGCACCACTCGACACGTGAGTAGCCTCGCTCCACGGCAATTCGCGCGAGGTTCTGCAGCAGTGCTTTGCCCTTGCCGGTGCCGCGTGCCTCGGGGCGGACGTAGAGGTCTTCGAGGTAGATGCCGTGGGTGCCTTCCCAGGTGGAGTAGTTGAGGAACCACAGTGCAATGCCGTCGAGGCGCGGGCTGCCTCCAACACCGCCATCACCGCCACCAACACCGCCATCACCGCCACCGGCGCCGTCGTCCAAATTTCCGGATGTGGAGTCGACGACGTGGCAGAAAATCGCAGGGTTGTCCCCGAAGAGCTGTTCGCGCAGGCGCTCGGGGGTCAGTCGGACGGCATCGGGTTCTTTTTCGTAGGCCGCCAGGTCTTTGATGAGGTCGACGATCTCGTGGACGTCGTCAGGCGTGGCGGGGCGTGGAAGTGTCATGTGTCCCTTGTTACTCGCGGCGAGTGCTTTGGTGCAAAAGTGCGTCCGAGGCGGGGGAGATTGCGATAACCTGCGAGGTTATGAGCAACGTTACTCAAGACTTTTCCGACGGCATTCTAGCCATCACCATCGACCGCCCGGATGCCTATAACTCCCTGGATAAGAATCTCCGCTTGGAGCTGAAAGCCGCTTTTGAGCGTGCGCAGGAGCCGGATGTGCGCGCTGTTATCCTGCTCGGCGGGCCGAAGGCGTTTTGTACGGGCCAGGATTTGAAGGAGCACATTTCTGACCTGCAGTCCGGCGCCGGCATGGGCAAGGTTGTCGAGGAGTACAACCCGATGGTCGCGGAGCTGACCGCGATTAACGTTCCGGTTATTGCAGCTATCGAAGGTGCTGCGGCGGGTGCCGGCTGGTCGTTGGCGCTGCACTGTGATTTCCGTATCGCGGGCCCGAAGGCGTCGTTCAAGGCGGCGTTCCCGTCGATTGGCCTGGCCACGGACTGTGGCATGTCGGCGCTGCTGCCGCGCATGGTCAGTGACGCGAAGGCGCGTGAGCTGTTGTTCTTCGATAAGAAGGTGCTTGCCGACGAAGCCCTGAGCCTCGGCCTGGTCACTGAAGTGGTGGATAATCCAGCGACTCGGGCACGTGAGTTGGCTGCCCAGTTTGCGGCGGGGCCGACGGCCGCGCTGAAGGAGATTAAGGCTCTGCTGCGCCGGGATACCTTGTCTGCCGCTGCGGCGGAGGCGGACGCGCAGGCTCGTTTGGCGGTCTCGGCCGACCATAAGGAAGCGGTGGCCGCGTTCTTGGAGAAGCGACCACCGCATTTCGTAGGTGAGTAAGGCAGATACCTGGAGTGGCAGGGGAGAGGTAGTAGTGAAGAACTACTGCTCTTCCTGTGCTCCTAGTACTTCACTGGTGAGTTCTGGGTGATCTCCCAGCTCACCGGAAACCTCGTCAGGGTGCTTGGATAGGCTGACCAGCGAGACCGCCAGACCGCCCCAGATGACGATGATGAACAGTGCCATCATGACAATTGCGATACCGGACATTTGGCTTAAACCTCCTCGGTTTCCGGAGTGTGCTTGCGTGGCAGGTGTGAGGACCGCTTGAAATCTGGCGTCACACCGAAGTCCGAGCCCGGAGGGCCATCGAGACGGTGTTGGCCGCGCCAAGGCAGGATGGCCATAATCAGAGCGCCGATGAGAATCACGCCGATGACACCCCAGCCAAAGATGTCGATTTGGGTGTCGGAGTAGCCTTCGTAGTTTTCCTGGAAAAGTCCAATGAGCTCCTGGAACAGGATGACGGCGAGAATGACCGGCGTGATGTTTCCGACGAAGATCTGCCACATGGTGCCGACCTTGAACGAGGACACGGCGTTGAGGTGCATGGCGAACTCGTTGGTGCGGCGCAGGATCCAGTCGATTGCGATGATGGTCAGCAGTGCAACCAGGACGATACCGACGTTGTTGGTGAACTTATCTACGATGTCGAGGGTTACCAGACCTGAGGTGGTCGGGAAGGCCAGCAGCGAGATGACGGCCATGGCGCCACCGACGGTGAGGGTGGCCTGGACGCGGCCGAGGTTCAGCTTGTCCTTTACTGCGGAGACGACGACCTCGAGCAGCGACATCAGGGAGGTCACACCGGCGATTGCCAGGGAGAGGAAGAACAGTAGCCCGAAGACCGAACCGATGACCTTTGGCATCTCAGAGATGACCGTCGGGAATGCGATGAAGGCAAGACCAATACCGGAGGTTGCGACCTCGTCAACGGCCTGACCCGACTGCGCTGCCATGAAGCCCAGGGTGGCGAAGACGCCGATACCGGCGAGAACCTCGAAGGAGGAGTTTGCGAACGCGGTGACCAGGCCGGAACCGGTGAGGTTCGTGCGTGGCTTCAGGTAGGAGGCGTAGGTCAGCATAATGCCGAAGGCCACGGACAGGGAGAAGAAGATTTGGCCGTAGGCGGCAATCCATACGCTGGAGTCAGTGAGTGCGGACCAGTCTGGGGTGAAGAATGCGTCCAGGCCCTTTGCGGCGCCGTCGAGCGTCAGGGAGTAGATGACCACTGCGACGAAGAGGATGGTCAACAGTGGGATGAAGACAATCGAGACCTTACCGATGCCCTTGTCCACACCAGCGGCCAGAATGCCGATGACGAGTACCCAGACAATGAGCAGGACGATGGAAATCGAGGGGACGAAGTCCAGAGAGAAGACGCTCTCGGTGTCTACTTGGAGGAAGTCCTTCATGAAGTGGGTCTCGGCATCTGGGCCCCAGCTCTTGCGGATGGACTTCCAGGCGTAGATGAAGGACCACGCGATAATAACGGCGTAGTAGACGGTAATGAAGAAGGCGATACCGACCTGGATCCAGCCGATTGGCTCAGCCCAGGGCTTGATGCGACGCATCGACTTCGGTGCGGACCCTCGGAAGCGGTGGCCGATGGCGAAGTCGAGGAAGAGCAGTGGGATACCCGCGGTCAGAAGTGCGACCAGGTAGGGGATAAGGAAAGCGCCACCGCCGGAGTCATACGCGACATAGGGGAAACGCCAGATGTTTCCAAGCCCGACTGCCGAGCCGATAGCGGCGAAAATGAAGGCTGCTCGGGTGGAAAACACCTCCCTTCGCTGAGGGGTAGCGGTCGAGTTGGTTGTGCTCATACCTCTGGAACTCCAATCCTTCATCTCCGGTCACGCGCTCGCGCGGCCTAGGAGGGAATTTGGTGAAGTGCATCACCATTACCTAACAGAATCTTAGTATATGAGATGGGCATCTCATTGTATAGTTTCGGTTTTGTAGGGGGTAATGTTTTTAGTGGGGGTGTGGCACGGGGGAAGGGAGCTCTAATTAAGCCTCGTAAATAATCGCCAGCCACCTACTTTGAGGTATGCAAAAACCCCGCCAGGAAGACCTGACGGGGTTTGGGGGCGAATCGGCTAGGCCGACGTGCGCTGTTTACTCTGCGCCGCCCTTGGCGATACGACGGAAGATGATCTCCTTCATGATCTCGTTGGTGCCACCGTAAATGGTCTGGACCTTGGAGTCGAGGTAGTGAGTGGAGATTGGGTACTCGAGCATGAAGCCGTAGCCGCCGAACATCTGCAGGCAGCGGGTAACGATGTCCTGCTGCTCCTCGGTGGTCCAGTACTTGGCCATGGAAGCACCGGTCTCGTCCAGCTGGCCAGCGTTGTGGGCCATAACGGCCTGGTCAACGAAAGCCTGCAGGGCGGTGACGCGGGTGGCGATGTCAGCCAGGTAGTGGCCGTGGACCTGGTGCTGGATGATCGGGCGACCGAATGCCTCGCGCTCCTGAGCGTACTTGTAAGCCAGGGTCCAGGCGCGGCGGGAAGTTGCGACAGAGCCGCAAGCCAGGGTCAGGCGCTCGTGAGCGAGGTTGGTGCGCAGGTAGCCGAAGGCAGCGCCCTCTTCGCCGAGCAGGTTCTCGGCCGGAACGCGGACGTTGTCGAAGTTGAGCTCAGCGGTGTCCTGAGCCTTCAGGCCGACCTTCTGCAGCGGGCCAGCCTTGGTGAAGCCCTCGAGATCAGCGTCGACGATGAACATGGAGACGCCAGCGCGGCCCTTGGATGGGTCGGTGATAGCTGCGACGAGAGCGAAGTCGGCCATCATGCCGTTGGAGATGAAGATCTTGGTGCCGTTGAGGACGTAGTGGTCGCCGTCCTTCTTGGCGAAGGTGCGCATACCTGCCAGGTCAGAACCGGCGCCCGGCTCGGTCATAGCGAGGCAGCCGATGGTGTCGCCGGCGTTCATGGAAGCCAGGTACTTCTGCTTCTGCTCTTCGTTACCGAACTTGGCCAGGTACGGAGCGACCAGGTCGTTGAGAACGCCGAAGGAAACGACGATGGAGCCACAGTCGGCGTTGGAGAGCTCCTCGTTCAGGACCTGGTTGTAGCGGAAGTCCATCTCTCCGCCGCCGCCGTATGCCTCCGGGGTGGACATACCAATCAGGCCCAGCTCACCGGCCTTCTTGAAAATCTCGCGGTCCGGCTGACCTTCCTTGTGCCAGCGCTCTACGTTCGGGGTGATTTCCTTCTCGACGAAGCCGCGAACCATGTCGCGGAACATGTTGTGCTCTTCTTCGAAGTGAGTACGGGGCAGAAAGTCCTTCATGACATGCTCCTAGAAATATTGTCGTGGAATTTTTGTCTTAAGGCCTTTTCGTACGTCGCAGATAAACGCTGCAGATAAACGCGATGGCCTCGGTTCATCGTCATAGTGACTATGACTGTTGTACCCCATTATGCATGAGTGTGATGAGAGACACTTGTTTTTTTAAAAGTTTTTTCCCGATTGATGACGTGAAATCGCTTGACGACGGATATTGTGCCCAACCTTCCCGGAAAACTACCCCCGTTGCGGTTGGAGGTTGCTATTGAATCCAGACTATCCCCGACAGTCGGCAATGTTAGGTAATGCTAACCTACAAAGCCAGGTGAATGGCTATTTTTGTCATATCTGACAGGCGGGACCCTGGGGCTTTGGGGTCGATAGGGTAGGCGTTTTGGATGGTCATCATGGGGGTGATTAACGAAACAATCTCGTTTTCTTATTCCCATTAGTGCTGGTGGTAGTTAGTATGAGCATCAGGTGGAGACCGGTTCCCTTGATTATCCGAGCTTCTTCCACTGCAGTCATAGCAACCTCCAATTGCACTCGAAAAAATGACGCGACCTGTGCGCCGTCCCTGTGGAATGGACAGCGAGCAGGTCGCGTTATTTTTATTTTTTATTGCGGGTTAAGTGACAAAAAGTGTGTCCGCTCGGTGTGTCGCCGGGTGGGCCCTTTTTATCTCATGGGCCCTTTCC